>NZ_JBATHS010000129.1:0-2485 GCF_049667165.1 Maribacter sp. | reverse complement strand
TAATGGGAACGATAGGAAGGTTCAACTGAAACGGACTCCAATGGGCGCCATCATCAAAGGAAATATACATTCCCGTTTCGGTGCCTGCATATAATAAGCCCTTTTGTTTTGGGTCTTCACGCACCACCCGGGTAAAGTGTTCATCTTGTATACCGTTCGTTATTTTTTTCCATGTTTTGCCATAATCCGTGGTCTTGTACAGATAGGGTTGAAAATCGCCCAACTTATATCTTGTCGCAGCGACATAGCACGTACCTTCGTCAAAGGCAGAGGGCTCAATACTATTGATCATGTTCCATTCAGGCATGTTGTTTGGAGTCACATTGTCCCAAGTAGTGCCCGAGTCCTTTGATACATGGATCAATCCGTCATCACTTCCTACCCATAGCAAACCTTCTTTCAAAGGGCTTTCATTGGCCGCGAAAATGGTACAGTAATATTCAACACTGGTATTGTCCTGCGTGATCGGACCCCCGCTGGAGACCAATTTCGTCGGATCATTTCGGGTAAGGTCGCCACTTAACAATTTCCAACTTTGACCTTCATTCTCTGTCACATGTACATGGTTCGAAAATGCATATAATTTCTTTGGATCATGCTTGCTGAACATAATCGGGAAATTCCATTGAAAACGGTATTTCATTCCTTCCGCACCATGTCCCATTGGGTTGTCTGGCCATACATTGACACCACGAACCGTTTTTTTGTCGTGATTCACCCGGGTCAAAAACCCATCATAGCTCCCCCCGTACACAATATCGTTGTTCAGGGGATCTACCGCAATATGGGCCGATTCCCCACCGGCGGTTTCTTCCCAATCACCATCATCGATGCTCCGCCCATCACTACGATGGTTGATCCGAAGGGTGGAATTATCCTGTTGGGCCGCATAAATGCGATAGGGAAAAGCATTATCGGTCGTTAGTCGATAAAACTGGGCTGTGGGCTGGTTGTAATAGGTACTCCACGTTTCACCCCCATCATAGGAAATCTGAGCCCCCCCATCATCGCCAATGATCATACGTCGCCCATTTTCAGGGGCGATCCAAAGGTCATGGTGGTCCCCGTGCGGGGCGTTAAAGGTTTTAAAGGTCTTGCCCCCGTCGGTTGATTTATGGTAATTTACGTTTAGCACATACACTACATCGGCATCTTCGGTATCGGCGTAGACCCGCGTATAGTACCAAGCCCTTTGCCGCAATTTACGTTCACTGTTGACCTGTGTCCATTTTTTCCCGCCATCATCGGAGCGGTAAAGTCCGCCTTTCTCCTTGTGTTCCACAATGGCCCAGACCCGATCTGAATTTTTGGGAGAGACCGTCACCCCGATGATGCCCAAGGTGTCTTTTGGGAACCCTTCATTTTTTGAGATTTCTTGCCAAGTTTCCCCACTATCGGTACTCTTCCAAAGGGCAGACCCTTCACCACCACTGCTTAAACTATAAGGGGTTCTTTTTGCTCGCCAGGTAGAGGCATACAGGATACGCGGATTGTTGCGATCCAAGGTTAGATCCACGGCACCGGCCTGTTCATTAACAAACAATTTTTTCTCCCAGGTAGTACCTCCATCGGTGCTTTTGTAGATGCCACGGTCTTGGGTGGGTGTATAGATATTGCCCAAAACAGCCGCATAAACGGTGTTATAATCTGTGGGGTGGATGCGGATCCTGGGCACATGCCGACTGTTTTTCAGTCCGGCCGAAGCCCATGTCTTTCCGGCATCCTCGGTTTTCCAAATGCCGTACCCCGAGGAAACATTACCCCTCAAGGTTTTTTCGCCCCCGCCTACATAGATGACATTGGGATCGCTTTTGGCCACTTCAACGGCACCGATACTGCCCCCGAAATAGCCGTCGGAGATATTACCCCAGGTACGCCCACCATCCGTGGTTTTCCATACACCGCCGCCGGTGGCCCCAAAGTAAAAAAGGTTGGGTTCCCCGGGAACCCCGGTTACAGCTGCGGATCGTCCTCCCCGAAATGGTCCAATCAAGCGGTACTCCAAACTGGAATACAGTTCCTCGGGATATTCGGGGGGAATAGCGTTTGATTTTTTTCGTCGCCCGTCCCGAGCGGAGTCGAGGGATTGGGCTGAGGTTGATGTAGGAAAAAGGAAAAAGGCCAGCAGTAAGATGCTCGCCCAAGCGTAGAGGTTTTTCATTTTTAAAAGGTTCTGATTCGTCAAGGTTAAAAGTAACCATAAATCCATTCCCTTAAAAAAATGAAGCGGTCAAATACCTGAAAATGGCTTTAAAAAATCACGGGAAAATCGCTTAAGATTTTCAATATCGTACGATATTTTTCCGTTGACCAAAACAACGGGCATGGTAACATTCTTGAGTTCAGGTTTCTCCAATTTTAATAAATCCCACATTAGAATTTGGCTTTTTTCATCGCTCGTGGTATCGATTAACTTAAAACCAATATCATTGTTCAGCATATATGTGGTAACATAGCTGCATCGCGGACAACCGTCTTGATAAAA
>NZ_JBATHS010000128.1:0-2165 GCF_049667165.1 Maribacter sp. | reverse complement strand
CTGAAACTCCGCGTCGCTGCGTACCGCACCTCCTGTTTTCGGAGCTTTCAAACACTATGCTGCGGATAAGGGACCCCTCCATGGGGCTTTATGCAAGCCTTATGTTTATTTGGGTCGACTTTATGAGGAACAAAGCTTTTGGTCTTTACCTATTTATAGCTCCCCTCCTCGGATGAGGAGGGGAATGAATTCCGCATTCGCGGAAGAAAGGGGAGGTTGATTTTCAACCACCAACAATCAACCCTTCATACCTCGTCCCTTAAACCTTAAACCCATCAATCGCAACACCATACTGGCGTATACCAGCAGGTGTTCAAAAGTGCCTACAAGGTTACTGAAAAACCGCTTGCCATTCTTGTGAAGTTTCATCATTGTACAACCAACTGGCCATAGCAGGATCACCTTCATAGTCAATGAACGGCATGATTTCGAAGGTGTTGAGGTCTCCCAACCAACCCGACTCCTCTGTTAATGGATTAAGCTCAGGGATTGTTCCAGGAGTTTGCATTGTTGGAATTCGAGCGATAAGCAATCCTTCCATCCAAGGGGTTATAAAGTCCATTGGAAGCTCAAACTCATGTGCAACCCCTTTCTCAATTCCGGCACCCCATAAGGCACCTGCCTCACGGTTTAATCCGTATTGATATGGAATTGTACTGCCTACGTTTGTATCGAGCTCACCCATATGAAGAAACGTAGGAACGTTCCTGATGGTTTCCCATTGCTGTTCTGAAAACAGGTATATGTCTCCTTTATAGGAATAGACACCGATTGTGCGTTCCGGATGGTTAAACGCAAAATTTAATGCGGTACTTCCTCCATTTGAATATCCGAATGGCAAAAGCGGAGCGTCGGCCAGCTCTGGATGCTCACTCAGACTTGCGAATTCTTCGAGGGCATCGAGCATGGCTTGATGGGGAGCGGTGTCTGAATAATGAGCACTATCGTTTCCTAGAAATGCAAGATCATAGGTTTGCATCAACTGTTCTATTTGCTGTCTTCCTTCAGTTGCTTCGGGAATATTGGAAAGATCACCCCGAACCCAAGGGCGGCCATCTCCGCTGCCACCGGTAAGGAAAAAAATGACCCCCCTAACTTCTTCCGTTTCTGGAAGTAGGTACATCGTAAAGGGATCACTTTCGTAAATCGACGGTGTAACGACATTCTCGGGAGGTTGATCCGTAGTCTCGGGTTGACTATTAGTTTCTCTGGGCTGACTATCATCGCCACTACTGCACCCTGTAAAAACCAGAGCAAAGAAAGGGATAAGTAAAAAGGTATGGCTTGTTTTCATGATACATTCTTTAAAAGTTAAAATGCTACGACATTGCCCAATGACAATATTCAAATCGAATCAATTACCAAAAAAATGAGGGAAAACATAAAAGCGGTAAACAAAGAAGAACTGATGTTACCATGACTTTGACCCATATAAGATAAGTTTTTTTCTCTTAAAAACCAACGCGAGGCCAAAAAATAAAGGGGAACGATTTGTACTGTATTCGGATCATTTACCGATGCAGTTTCTTTTGACCTCTTATAACATCGGGTTTAAAAGGGAAAGGTGTACCCGAGGTTAGCTTGTATTTCATCTTTCCTGCAATTGATCGAAACTATTCCCGTGTAAAAGGTTAACATTTTAAAGGCATGAAAATGCTCCGATTTCGACCTCAAATGACCCATTAATTGAAATCGAATGAAACGTTTAGCAATGGTTTCCTCAGTCTTGCTTCCTGCCCGTCTAGTGCGGGCGATCTCCTTACTATTGGCTATAATAATTATTGGTTAACGTCTTCGCGAGGTTAGAAGCCTGCCCGCCTCGCCAGAATGACCTGTTGGGCTGGCGCTAGTGCGGGCGATCTCCTAAATGTTGGCTACAATAAATCAATGTATCTTCATTTTCTTTGCTCGCCCAAAACAAACCGACGAAGGAGGTTCACGAATACCTTAAAAACACAATATGACATGAGTAAACGAAACAAAGAAAAAGGCGCCTTATCCGAGGCATTTTTTCTTTTTCCCAAAAGAAAAACCGCGTCTGAAACTCCGCGTCGCTGCGTACCGCACCTCCTGTTTTCGGAGCTTTCAAACACTATGCTGCGGATAAGGGACCCCTCCATGGGGCTTTATGCAAGCCTTATGTTTATTTGGGTCGACTTTATGAG
>NZ_JBATHS010000127.1:0-9178 GCF_049667165.1 Maribacter sp. | reverse complement strand
TGCCGACCAAGGCAAAATCGGCATCCTGAGAGTTCTCGACTACCTCATAATACTTTGAAACAACCTCTAAATTAAATGGGGATTCCGATCTTCCAGGAGTAACTATGCCCCACCAATTGGTACTGGGAGCGATATAGCGTTTTGGAACATATACTTTCTTTTTTGCCGCTATTGGCAATATTTGACCATTGTTCTTTAGCAGGACCGCAGAACGCAATTGTGCATTGAAACCGGCCTGCATGAATTCAGGTTTTCCTACCGTCGCTTCGGTCTTTTGAACATCCAAATATGGATCTTCAAACAGTCCAACCCTAAAAATGTTCTTCAACAAACGCACCGCGGAAACTTCAAATCGCTCACGCATAAAATCTTCCCCATATTCGGCAACACCCATTTTATAAGCTTCCAATACAGGGCCCATGGCATTATTACCTCCGAATTGATCCATTCCTGCCATAATGGCTTTGTAATGACGTTCGGCCTCGGTCAGGGTTTCAACACCCCAGCTTTTACCCTCAAATTTGTCTACAGCGGAAACATCCTGGGTAATCCCCCAGTCAGTACAAAGCACACCATCATAATTATATTCCCCTCTTAGCACATCGGTGATCAAATACTTGTTGAAACCGTTTCCTACCGCTTCGCCTTCACCTGTTGAAATGGTGTAATAAGGCATAACTGCAGATGCCATTTTGGTAGGTCCTGCCAATTTAAACGCCCCTTGGGTAAAGGGCTGCATATGCTCTTTTAGATTTTTACCAGGGTAAACGGCGTAGGCCCCGTATCCAAAATGACCATCACGACCTCCTTCCTCGGGACCACCACCGGGCCAATGTTTTACCATGGCATTTACACTTTCAAGACCCCACTCCCCATCTTGGGTCGATTGGAACCCATCTACATAGGCTCTGGCCATGTCCGTGGTCAAATCAGGATCTTCGCCCATGGTACCATCAAAACGGCTCCATCGGGGTTCCGTGCCCAAATCTATCTGGGGTGAGAGTGCCGTGGCAATACCCAGTGCACGATATTCTTGGGAAGCGATTTCTCCAAACTGTTTCATTAAGGCGGGATCAAAAGAGGCGGCAATACCCAAAGTACCTGGCCACATTGAAATCGTCCCACCGGCACCGGCATTGAATTCCGCATACGAATCACTGCCATGTCTGGGATCCGAGCTGGTATTCACAGGAATTCCAAAACCAATACCCTCTACATATGCTTGTGCATTATTGTTCCATTGGGCTGCGATGGTCGGGGTTTCGACCTTGGTAATCAACACATGCCTTACATGGTCGTCTTTTAAAAAACTCTTTTGTTCGTCGGATAAGTCACTGGCTAAAGCCCCACTTTCGGGATAAGGTTTTCCGTTGTAATTCGAAGAACCAAAACCTCGGCTCGCCCCGGGGATGGATTGATGTGAACTGTACAACATAAGTCCGGCAATATCCTCCAAAGTCAATTTGGACGCCAGATCCTTTGCACGATCATCCGCTGACAAACGCCAATCCTCGTATGCATCCAATTCTCCGTTCTTGTTTAGGTCTTTAAAGGCATATCGATCAACGGTCAACAGTTTTACCCCAGATTCGGGATGATACCCCAAGGTAGTTGCATCTTTGTTATGAACGCTTATATACCCGTCATTTTGTACCGTGGTGAATTTTTCACTACAACTTCCCAATAGCAATGAAAGGGCTATGGTTCCCATTGCTATATTAGTATTTATTGATTTCATGAAAGAAATTTATTCCGGTTATTGATTTTCTTGAACGATTTGAAATAATTCTTTGTCCAATTGTGGTATCACATCGCAAGTGGCATCAAAATGCATGGTAGCTGTATGGGTAGTATCGTATTTTGGCCATTCTGGTAAACCATCATGATTGGGATTTCCTGTCTTGGCAAAATTGAGCCAAGCCCGGCTCATTTTGTCGGCCAACACCTGTGCTTCCTGCCCTCCACCCGTCATTTGGTTGGCTAAGGCAATGTTATCGAAAACAAAAGGAAGTTCCATACAATGCAAGGCTTTGTATTTACCATCGAAAACGGGAGATTGCCAGGTGAATAAATACATATAGACCGGTGCACTACCTTCGAGTCCTGATTTGGCATTGGCCTGGTCGACCGCTCCTGGTCTGAACCTGGTGTCAACATCCAATAAATCCTTGGCGTCTGTATCATTGGGATAGGCTTTTTTAACAGCTTTTATATAACTTTCCGCTTTTTCTTTATACGTCGCCTTGATATGGGCCATAATGGCTTCCTCTGAGGCCCCGACAAAACGCATATTGGCAAAAGGTGCAAATTCATTCTTCACAGTACCAATCAGTAAAGGAATATCTTTGGAAAGCGCGAGGGCCTCATCGGACCCTGTTTGATAAGGAAGGTCTTCCCCATCTTGGCTAGGCCCCCAACTAAGTCCAAAACCCATGATGGGTTTTCCAGAGGCGCGCATTTTTGCTTCAATATGCTTCAAGGCCTTTGAACTGGCATCGGCCAACACGGCAAATGGTATGCGCTGAAGACTATCTACCTGTGATCCTTGCAATCCAAGAATAGCTAAGGTTTCCAAGGTAATGGCCTGGGTATCCTCCTTGGTCAAAATCCCTGACCTGGAAGAACCACTTTGATTGATCGCCTTGTGAAAAAGGCCCTTCGCCTTTGGCATGGCCATAAGCGTATTCACCTTGGCTCCTCCCCCAGACTGGCCAAAGATGGTCACATTATTGGGGTCACCGCCAAAGTTTTCAATATTGTCCCTAACCCATTCTAGGGCCAGTACCATATCCAAAATGCTATTATTGGCCGAATGGTTATACTTAGCGCCAAAGGCCGATAGGTCCAAAAACCCTAAGACGTTTAAACGATGGTTGATTGAAACCACCACCACATCGCCTTTATTACTGAGATTTTCACCATCATACGAGGGAAGCTCATGGCTGGACCCAGCGGTAAAACCACCCCCATGGATCCAAAAGAGTACCGGTCTTTTTTTGGCAGCATCTATGCCGGGTGTCCAAACATTCAAACTAAGACAATCTTCATTGGTATACCCCCAGTCGTGATCGAAAACAAATTCAGATTCATCTTGAACCATAGTCGTCGGCGTCAATAAAGGAGCTACCGGACCATACATCGTGGAACTACGAACTCCTTGCCAAGCTGCTGGTTTTACCGCTTTTTCAAAGCGTTCTGCCTTACCATAAGGAATTCCTTTATAGGTATAGATCCCGTTTTCAATGTAGCCACGGACTTTGCCAGACAAGGTGTTGGTCACCGCAACATTTTCACCGGTCATCACTTCCTGTCCTAAACTATGGTACGTGGCACACAGGAATCCCACAAGGCAGATGTTAAAGAATAATTTTTTCATTGCACACATATTGATTGGAAACGTTATATTTTTCTTTATAAAGAATCCTAGTTATCTTTTCTTGGCCCCGAATATGTATAGCCCTATGATGAAGTTGGATGCGAGCATGCACAACCAGACTTCACGATTAAAAGGGATCCATATTCAGTAAAGAGGTTTCCTATTTGAAACCGATTTTCCTTAGACCTGCATTACTGATCTTAATCGCTTCCAGAGGCTTTAAACCATCAAAGGTCATATCTTGTTCGACCATAAAGTATTTCATGCCCGATATTTTTTTATTGGCCAAAATTCTCGCAAAATCAATTTGTCCCTCACCCACGGGTGCGAATCTGCCTTGGTCATCCATGTCCTTAACATGCCATATTTTGAATCTTTTGGGGTATTTATTGAAGTAGGCTACTGGATCGGCACCTGCCTTGGTTACCCAATAGAGATCCATTTGGAAATTGACATATTTAGGATCACAATGCTCCAATAAATAATCAATGGGTACAATACCATCTGCATCTTTTTTATATTCAAAATCGTGGTTATGGTAGAGCAGTTTCAAACCGGCTTTTTTTGCCTTTTTGCCCAAAGTGGTTAGGATGTTGGCCAAATTCTCAGCACCACCGGTCATACCCATCGTCCGTGTTTCTTGATTGACCTTAAAAAGACCCATAGGGGGTACTGGAACCACAAAATACTCGAAACCCGCTGCCTTCACATCGGCCATCATCGCATCGGCATTTTCCAAGGTTACCGAACCTTGATGGGTACTAACCGGCTTAAGCCCAATTTCCTTGACATACGCCTTGAAGGCTGCTGGTGTCATGTTATAAAATTTGCCCTCTGAATAACCCGCCGCCTCTATATTCTTATATCCGGCATCGGCAACGGCCTTTAGGGTAGCCTTGGCATCTTCACCCATAGCGTCACGCACGGTGTACAAAGCCAATCCTCCGATTTTTTCTTGTGCATAGGTCGTAATAACAGCCAAAAGCATAAAGGAAAATAGCACTCCCTTTACCACTGAATTGAATTTTGAATTTCTCATTGTATTTATTTGTTTTATTATGTAATTGTGTTTATTTATTTGAAATTTATCTTTTATTTAAAACTATAGAGGTAAGGCGCTTTATGGGCCTTGCCTTGATACAACTTTTCATGTCGCTCTAAGATGTTCATGGCCAAAATACGCCGTTGAAAGGTAGTTCGACGCAAGTCCTCACCCAAGATGGCCTCATATACCTGTTGCAATTGTTTCATGGTGAATTTAGAGGGTAATAAGTTCATGCCCACCAATTTTTTCTCTAGATTATTCCGAAGTACATCCAAAGCCTTATCGACCATTTTTTCATGATCCATCATCAATGGCGGCAGCTCCTCAATAGGGTACCAATTAATACTATCGGAAAGCTGATCTGGTTTGAGGGTTACCTTATCATAATTGATCAATGCATAGTAAGTCACAGAGATAAAACGATCTAACATCCAATCATAGGTTTCCAAATCAAAATCGTTCTCTATCAGTATGCGCTTCATGGCCCGGGGATCTGAACGTGTCAAACTACCGAAGGTATGAAACTGTTCGAAATATATTTCATCCAAACCGGTTCGTTCCCATACCCCTCTTTTTACGGCATCATCCAAACTTTCTTCCCGGTTTACGAATCCCCCCGGTAAAGCGAACAATCCCGTATTATGATATTCAAGGATCAATATTTTCAATTGTTCCCCGTTGAACCCGAAAATGACGGAATCATAGGAAAGATTTTGAATAAAATCCTTTTGTTCTAGATTTTTGAATGATTTTTTTGACTTGGAAGCCATATTTTTTCAAATAAAAGACAAAATTACATGAAAACAAAGTATTATTGTAACAATTAGAGACAATAAATATATCTTAATACTTTCCCGCATGAAAAAAATTATAATTCTCGGTATTTTACTTTTAGTGACCACCCAAAAACTCACCTCCCAAACCCTTAATGCATTTCCCGTACAGGTCAAGATCGAAAACGGAATCATTGAAGGGAATTATGACACCCATACTGGAATGCAGACCTATTTCGGGGTCCCCTTCGCCAAACCCCCTGTTGGGGAATTACGCTTTAAAGCACCCCAACCTGTAGATCCTTGGACGGGAGTTAAGGAAACTAAGGCCTTTGGACCCCGCCCGATGCAAACCATGGTTTTTGGTGATATGAAATCGCGTTCGGCCGGAGTTAGCGAAGATTGCCTATATCTGAATGTATGGACGCCGGCCAATAGGAACACCAAGGACTTACCTGTTCTGGTTTACTTTTATGGTGGCGGAAATGTGGCGGGAGATGCCTCCGAACCGCGCTATGATGGGGAAAGCATGGCAAAACAGGGAATGGTTGTCATAACCTCGAATTATCGATTGAACGTGTTTGGAAATTTGGCACATCCCGACCTAAGCAAAGAGTCCCCATACAAGGCTTCCGGCAACCAAGGGCAATTAGATCAACATATAGCTTTACAATGGGTGCAAAAGAATATTGCTGCCTTCGGAGGAGATCCCATGAAAGTAACCATCGCTGGGGAATCGGCCGGATCCATCGGCGTAAGTGCACAAATGGCATCTCCATTGAATAAAAACCTAATAGCCGGAGCCATTGGCGAGAGCGGAGCCGCAATACATCCTACCATGGCTCCTGTTCCTCTGGCAGAAGCTGAAAAACTAGGACAGGAATTTTTGGAAAAAGCCGGGTATTCAACCATCGCGGCCTTTCGAAAATTAAGCACCCGGGAGATTTACGAAATCTACAACGAATCACAACGGTTTGGATTTCCACTGGTTATCGATGGATATTTCCTACCCAAATCCCTTCCGGAGCTATTCGCCTCGGGAGAACAAGCCCAGATCCCTTTGCTATTGGGTTGGAATTCTGCTGAAATTCCCGGAATGGCCTTTACCCAAGGCCCTTATACCGAAGCAAATTATGTGGCCAAGGTCAAGGAAGCCTATCCTGAAAGATTTGCAGAAGCATTGAAATTATATCCTTCTGGGTCGGAAAAGGACATAGAGCGTTCCGCCACAACCTTGGCATCCGATCGTTTTATAGTGTACAGTACCTGGAAATGGTTCGATCTGCACCGCAAAAACAGTGATCAATCGGTTTACCGCTACCTATTCAGCAAAATACGCCCTCCCTTAAGGGACCAAAACCTGGCCTCTGGATTGGCCGGGGGCACAGTGGAAAGAGATGCCGATACTCCCGAAATGCCCGAGCCCATAGGGGCGCCCCATGCCAGTGAAATTGAATACTGTATGGGCAACCTACACTTGGTAAGCGATTATGCCTGGACGACAGATGATTTTAAAACCTCGGAAACCATGCAGGGGTATTTCGCCAATTTTATCAAGACCGGAAACCCCAATGGTGAACATCTGCCGGAATGGCCGAATGCCCAAGCCCAAGACACTACGCCACCAGTAATGATCATCACTACCGAAAGTGGGGCCGAGGATGCGGAAAATGATGGGCGTTTTTTGTTTTTGGATAACATGTATACCCATTGATATACCTGAAGGGGAGAAGGATGCGGGTTGTCTTTTGTTTGCAAAAAATGCCTTGATAACTTTTTCGTTTTTCTTTGAGAATGGAACGGGTGCTTTCCCATTATTGGATTACCTTGTATTTTTAGCTTGATAAAAAACCAAACATGAAGAGAATCGCTATACTTTTTTTGACCTTGAACATTCTACCTTTAATCTCCTTTTCACAAGAGGTGGAATTTTCCCCAAAGGATTGGCAAGACCCCGCAATTTTTGAAAAGGGCCAAACCGCACCCCACGCCTTCCATGTACCCTTTGATTCGGAAAGGGCCGCTTTGCATAACGATCCGGCAGCCAGTATGAATTATCAGTTGTTGAATGGGCTATGGGATTTTAAATGGGTATCTAAAGTGGATGAAGTCCCGGAAGGATTTTGGCAGCCGCAGTATAATACAAGTGGTTGGGACAAGATACCCGTACCCAGCAATTGGCAAATGGAAGGGTATGGCCATCCAAAGTTCAGAAATATCAGCCTGACTTTTGAGAGTGACCCACCCCATATTCCGGAGTATTACAACCCTGTAGGATGCTACCGGCGTAACTTTACCGTCCCCTCAGCTTGGGAAGATAAACAAATAAAATTGCGCTTCGAAGGCGTTAAATCGGCCACCTATGTTTGGGTCAACGGCAAGCGTGTTGGGTATAACCAAGGCGGATTTGAACCGGCCGAATTCGACCTTACCCCTTTTGTTACATCGGGAGAAAATACGTTGGCGGTACAAGTCATCCGATTTAGCGATGGTTCCTATTTAGAGAATCAGGATATGTGGCGTTTATCAGGGATTTTCAGGGATGTGAAATTATATGCCCAGCCCAAGACCCTGATCAGAGACCATTATGTGGTCACGGATCTAGATGCGGACTACGTGGACGCCACCCTTCATCTTTCAACTTTCATAGCCAATGAGGCAGTTAGGGAAAATAAGGTGCAATTGGAAATCGATGTACTAGACGCAAACAACAATTCTTTATTGGGTCGTAAGGCAACTTCCGGCATCCTGGGTGTTCCCGCAAGAGCTTCCCAAAAAGTCGATTTGTCCGTAGCAGTCATCAAACCTGAAAAATGGTCGGCAGAATTCCCGAACCGGTATACCCTTTTAGTCACTTTAAAGGATGAAAATGGCGGTGTCTTAGAATCCTTTTCCGAAAAAATAGGATTCCGTAAGGTGGAATATACCAACAAAATATTGACCGTAAACGGGGTTCCCGTTAAATTGAACGGGATCAATAGCCATATGCACCACCCCGAAAAGGGACAGGCCGTTCCCCTCGCTACCCTGCGGAAAGACCTTGAAATCATGAAACAGTTCAATATGAACTGTGTACGCACCTGCCACTACCCCCCTACTGCCGAATATTTGGATCTTGCCGACGAGCTAGGGATTTATGTCGTGGACGAAGTGGGTGATGAGGCCCATGCCAATATCCAACTCTCCGAGGATCCTGCATGGACCGAAATGTACAAGGATCGATCACGGAAAATGGTATACCGGGATCGCAACCATCCTTCAATAATCATCTGGAGTGCGGGCAATGAATCAGGTAGTGGCGAAAACATTAAGGCGGTCATTGAAACCGGAAAGGAAATAGATCCTAGTAGGCCCGCATGGATGTATGGCGGAAATACTTTCTACATTCCCTTCGAGGATATTGTGGGACCACGATACTATATTCCGTTCTGGTTACGAAGTATTGTTAATGGTGATGTGCTCCCTGAAGGGGATAACCGTTCCTCGTTTATGGATGAGTATTTGGCCGCGACAGGAAATGGTCTCGGTGGATTGGACGAATACTGGGAAATCATACGCCGTTATCCCCGCTCTATGGGCGGTGCCATTTGGGATTTTGTGAGTCCAGGCATCAATACCCCACGTTGGGTGGTTCCAGACCGTTCCCCTAAAAAGAACAATGGTCAAATCATGGGTCGGCCCACTTTTGTGGATGGTAAGTCCGGAAGGGGTCTTGCATTCTCCGGTCATGATGATTGGATCGAGTTTTATCGCGACCCCTCATTGGATATCACAGGCAATGCCCTCTCTATCGGGTTCTGGGTAAAACCATCGAAAATTCCCCAACCGAATGTGTTTTTGAGCAAAGGGTTGCATGGGTATGGCATTCAAATGCAAGATCCGGACACTTTGGAGTTTTATGTCAATGCCAAGGCCGATCACAAAAGATTTTCAGCCAAGACCAAGGTCGGTGTGGACTTCTATGATACATGGCACCATGTAGCT
>NZ_JBATHS010000126.1:0-21765 GCF_049667165.1 Maribacter sp. | reverse complement strand
TCTTTAAAAAGGAATTGGCCTGGATGCGAAGACAACCGAAGGCCAGAACCACGAAATCAAAGTCGAGGATCGATGATTTTAAGGCAATAAAAGAAAAGGCCCATCAACGCCGCAAAGAACATGAAGTACAGTTAGAGCTCAATATGGAACGTGTAGGGAGTAAAATCATGGAGCTGCATAAAATTTCCAAATCCTATCCCGGCAAGCCCATTCTATCCCAGTTCGAATACACGTTTACTAAAGGCGAACGCGTAGGCATTATCGGGAAAAATGGTACCGGAAAATCGACCTTTCTCAATATTCTCTCGGGTATTGACCAGCCCGACACAGGAAAAGTGGTGGTGGGTGAGACCATTAAAATAGGGTATTACACCCAAAAGGGCATCACCGTCAAGCAAGGACAAAAGGTCATTGATGTCATTCGAGAGTTCGGGGACTTCATCCCCTTAAAAAAAGGAAAGCAAATCTCTGCCCAACAATTGCTGGAGCGTTTTTTATTCGATAGGAAGAAACAATATGATTTTGTAGAGAAATTAAGTGGTGGCGAACGCAAACGCTTATACCTATGTACGGTGCTGATCCAAAATCCGAATTTTTTGATCTTGGACGAACCCACGAACGATCTTGATATTGTGACCTTGAATGTTCTTGAAAGTTTTTTGTTGGATTTTCCAGGATGCCTCTTGGTAGTTTCCCATGATCGCTATTTTATGGATAAGATCGTTGACCACCTCTTTGTTTTTAGGGGAGATGCGATCATAGAGGACTTTCCGGGCAATTATTCCGATTATAGGGCCTACGAGGATAGCATGGTTGTTGAACGTAGATTGGAAAAGAACAACAGTTCGGAAAACAAGACCACTAAAGGCTCATGGAAAGAACCGGGTAGTGGCGTCAAGCTCTCCTATTTGGAACAAAAGGAATATAAATCCTTGGAAAAGGAAATACAGGCTTTGGAGAAAAAAAAGGCAGAAGTCCAAAACCGTTTCACGAATAAGGAACTGACCGGGGAAGTTATTGATGCCTTATCCATTGAACTGAAGGAAATATCCGAAGCCATCGAAACAAAGACCGAACGTTGGTTTGAGCTTTCGGCCCTTATGGAAGAGAATCAGTAACGCAGCCATTGATCTATGATGTACCCTGTCATACCCTATCTAAGATTTTTGTTGAGCTCGTCAAACCAGCATGGAGTACATTCTCCCTTCGTTTATAATTTTGTCACAAGGTGCCTTTATACGAAATCGAACTATAAAGGTGGCAGATGCCTAAGGGTGCTTTTGAAGAGCATTGCCTATTTCAAAGCGCAAAATGTGTCTATTCCACCCCATTTAACACGGCTCAGGGAGCAGGTTAAGAATTCATTTCCCAACCTAGACCTCAGCCCGCAAACCGCTGATATCATTTATATGGATTCCCCAAGCATGAACCTGTTTTCGACCATTCTAAAAAAGGAGGGGCACCATAATGACACCATGGTGTTGGTCAATAACATCCATCAAAATAAGGGGAATACCCAAAACTGGGTCGCCATAAAGAACCATATGACAATAACCGTATCGGTAGATTTATTTTATTGTGGCGCCCTTTTTTTTAGGAAAGAACAGGCGAAAGAACATTTTAAGATTAGAATATAAACCCGTAACTTTAAATTATAAGTACGACATTATGGAATATCCAATCTATACGGTTTTCGGTGTATTAATCATAATTTATCTGTTTTTCTTAATCTACAATAGGAACAGATCAAAAAGAAGAAAATCCAAAAAATTTATGGAGGATTATCGTCGTGAGGATAAAAATGAAAGAGAGAAATGAACCTATTTAAATGCATTGATACATGAAAATATATACAAAAACAGGGGATAATGGTACTACGGCACTTTTTGGGGGATCCCGAGTGTCAAAAAAAAATATCAGAATAGATAGTTATGGCACCATAGACGAATTGAACGCATGGATAGGTCTTATTCGTGACCAAGAAATCGATCTCTATGCCAAGAATCTGCTTACCCTTATCCAGGATAAACTTTTTACCGTGGGTGCCATTTTGGCCACCGATCCCGCCAAGGCCATCTTAAAAAGTGGGAAAGAACGGTTGAATATTCCCAAAATAACTGCTGCCGATATTGAATTGCTTGAAAACGAAATGGACTATATGAACGAATCATTACCACCCATGACCCATTTTATACTTCCTGGGGGTCATACCACCGTGTCATACTGTCATATTGCTCGCACCGTATGCCGTAGGGCCGAGCGCTTGGCCACTGCGCTTTATGAACAAGAACCTTTCGACGAATCCGTAATGGCATACATAAATCGTCTTTCAGACTTCCTATTTGTGCTTGCAAGGAAATTGTCGAAGGATTTAAAAGCGGAAGAAATTAAATGGATTCCTGAAAAAAAAGGCTAATAAATCCCTGTTTTCTTCGTTAAAATATTTATTATGCCAAATAATTGTAAAAAATCTTGGCTATGTCAAGATAAAAATTACTTTTGCAAAAATTTTAAAATCAAACTACGACCATGTATTGGACATTAGAACTAGCATCTTATTTAAGTGATGCACCTTGGCCCGCTACCAAAGACGAACTTATCGATTATTCCATCAGGACCGGAGCCCCTTTAGAGGTTGTTGAAAACTTACAATCCATGGAAGAAGAGGGCGGTGAAATTTATGAGTCGATCGAAGAAATCTGGCCCGACTACCCAACAGAAGAAGATTACCTCTGGAACGAGGATGAGTATTAAAAAGATAAGTAAACAAAAAGTCTCTTCGGAGGCTTTTTTTTATGATTTTATTATCATAAGCGCTTAAAGAAAATGGGAGAAATTACTCTCCAAAATGTTAACTTCGCAGCGTAATTTAATACCAGGGGACTATTTTCGGTAATTATGGCAGTCAAAATGGACTACTTTTATCGGATTAAAAACTGGAACGCCTTTTGCGCTATCCTTACAAATCCCATAAAATGGTATTTTAATTTGTAGTGATTTAAAGTTGAAAGAAGCCACTTCCCACAACTTTCAAAATAATATTTAGAAATTATGAGCTTTATAAATTCAGTGCTGAAGGCATTTGTTGGCGACAAATCAAAAAAAGATGTAAAGGAACTACAGCCCATTCTTAATCAAATAAAATCATTCGAATCCGTTTTGGAAGGCTTGAGCCTTGATGAGCTGAGGGCCAAAACCGCTGAATTCAAGGCCAGGATCAAGGCCGATCGTCAGGAATTGGACGAAAAGATAGCCGAGTTGACAGAACAAGTCCATTCCTCTACTGATATTGACAAGAATGAGGATACCTATGCGGAAATAGATAAGTTAGAGGAAGAGGCCTACGAAATATCGGAAAATACCTTGAACGATATCTTACCTGAGGCCTTTGCCGTGGTGAAGGAAACGGCAAAAAGATTCGTGGCCAATGAAACAATGGTAGTAACGGCGTCCGAATTCGACAGAAAGATATCAGGTACGAAGGATTATGTTACCCTAGAGGGTGACAAAGCCATTTGGAAAAACTCTTGGGACGCTGCCGGAAAAGCAGTAACCTGGGATATGGTACATTACGATGTACAGTTGATCGGGGGTATAGCCCTTCATCAAGGTAAAATTGCCGAAATGCAAACGGGTGAAGGTAAAACATTGGTGGCCACCTTACCCATGTACCTCAATGCCATTTCCGGAAATGGCGCCCATTTGGTAACGGTCAACGATTACCTGGCCAAAAGGGATAGTGCCTGGATGGCGCCCATCTTTGAGTTCCACGGCCTTTCCGTAGACTGTATCGACCATCACAAACCCAATTCAGAAGGGCGAAGGGCGGCCTATAATGCCGATATCACCTATGGTACAAACAATGAATTTGGTTTTGATTACCTACGTGATAATATGGCACACACACCAAAAGACCTGGTACAAAGGCCGCATCACTATGCCATCGTCGATGAGGTCGATTCGGTATTGGTCGATGACGCCCGTACCCCGTTGATCATCTCAGGGCCGGTACCTGAAGGAGATCGCCACGAATTCAATGAGCTTAAACCTAAGGTAAGCGATATTGTTCAAAAACAAAGACACCATTTGACCGGTGTTTTGGCCGAAGCCAAAAAAGCCATCGCAGCCGGTGATACGAAAGAAGGTGGTTTCCTATTACTCCGGGTGTTCAGAGGTTTACCCAAAAACAAGGCACTGATCAAATACCTCAGTGAAGAGGGTGTAAAACAATTGCTGCAGAAAACAGAGAACTTCTATATGCAGGATAACAATAGGGAGATGCCAAAAGTAGATGAGGATCTCTTGTTCGTTATCGACGAAAAAAACAATCAAATTGAATTGACCGATAAAGGAGTTGACTATATCTCCGGGGAACAGAACAGGGATTTCTTTGTAATGCCCGATATCGGTGGGGAAATTGCCAAGATCGAAAGCCAAGGTCTTGAAATTGAAAAAGAAGCCGAGCTCAAAGAGGACCTTTTTAAGGACTTTACGATAAAAAGTGAACGAATCCATACCATGAGCCAGTTGTTGAAAGCCTATACCCTCTTTGAAATAGATGTTGAATATGTGGTCATCGACAACAAAGTCATGATCGTTGATGAACAAACTGGACGTATCATGGATGGGCGAAGGTATTCAGACGGATTGCATCAGGCCATCGAAGCCAAGGAAAACGTCAAGATAGAGGCTTTGACCCAGACCTTTGCTACCGTTACGCTACAAAATTACTTTAGAATGTACAAAAAGCTGTCCGGTATGACCGGTACAGCAATTACGGAAGCTGGGGAATTTTGGGAAATCTATAAGTTGGATGTCATGGAAATTCCTACCAACCGGCCATTAGTTCGTGATGACAGGAACGATTTGATCTATAAGACCAAACGGGAAAAATACAATGCAATCATTGAAGAGGTGACCAAACTCTCACAGTCAGGAAGACCTGTATTGATAGGTACCACCTCTGTTGAGATTTCAGAATTGCTTTCCCGAATGTTGCACATTCGTAAAGTTGAACATAATGTTCTTAATGCCAAACTGCATAAAAAAGAGGCCGATGTGGTGGCCGAAGCCGGAAATCCAGGTGTAGTCACTATAGCAACGAATATGGCAGGTCGTGGTACGGATATCAAGCTGTCTGAAGAAGTAAAAAAAGCGGGTGGTTTGGCCATTGTAGGTACGGAACGTCACGATTCAAGACGTGTAGACAGGCAGCTAAGAGGTCGTTCTGGACGTCAGGGTGATCCAGGAAGCTCACAATTCTATGTTTCCTTGGAAGATAATCTCATGCGGTTATTCGGTTCTGACCGTGTGGCCAAGATGATGGACAAAATGGGCTTGGAAGAAGGCGAGGTCATTCAGCACTCGATGATGACAAAATCCATTGAACGCGCACAGAAAAAGGTGGAGGAAAACAACTTTGGTGTACGTAAGCGTTTGCTTGAATATGATGATGTCATGAACGCACAACGTGAGGTCGTCTATAAGCGAAGACGTCATGCTTTGCAAGGGGAACGCCTGAAGGTCGATATTGCCAACATGATCTATGATACCTGTGAAACCATTGCGGAGACCAATAAAGGGGCGATGGATTATAAGAACTTTGAGTTCGAAATGATTAAGTTTTTCTCGATGACCTCCCCAATAACCGAGGCGGAATTTGGAAAAATGACCATTCCGGAAATTGCGAATGAGATCTACAAATCCGCGTTCGAGCATTACAAAGGTAAGATAGAACGCAATGCCGCTACGGCATTTCCTGTCATCAAAAAAGTATATGAGGACAATTCGAACAAGTTCGAAAGAATTGTGGTTCCTTTTACAGACGGAATAAAAACCCTGAATGTGGTGACGAACCTAAAGGATGCCTACGAAAGCAATGGGAATCAGTTGGTCACCGATTTTGAAAAGAATATAACACTGGCGATTATAGATGATGCTTGGAAAACCCATTTGCGTAAGATGGATGAATTGAAGCAATCGGTACAATTGGCCGTTCATGAACAAAAAGATCCATTATTGATCTATAAATTCGAGGCTTTCGAACTTTTTAAGAGCATGATCGACAAGGTAAATAAGGAAGTGGTGGCATTTCTGTTCAAAGGGGAGTTGCCTACCGAGAACCCGAATGAGATCCAAAATGCGGGGAATATAAGAAGGCCTAAGGAAAATTTAAAGACCAGCAAGGAAGAAATTCCGAACAGTGATGAATTGGCCGCAAAAAATAGGGCGGCAGGGCAAACCCAAAGGCAAAGACCACAAATTACGGAGACAATCGTTCGCGAACGTCCGAAAATTGGTCGAAATGAACGTGTGACCATAAAAAATGTGATGTCGGGCGAAAGTAAAACGGTCAAATACAAACAAGCAGAGCCCCTGATAGATAATGGGGATTGGGTTTTGACCGAAAATTGAAACCAATGATATAAGGAAAAGGAAAGCGACCAAAAGGTCGCTTTTTTTTGGGTTTAATTCTATATCTTTAAAGAGACCAAAACCTCTTGATTGTGAAAATCCATCGGCGTAAATTTCTTACTTCCATAAGTATGTTGGCAGCAACAACGGCATTTCCCATTAACGCATTTGAATTTGGAAAACCAAAAAAATTAAAGATAGCCCTCATAGGAACCGGCATTCGGGGTACATCTTTCTGGGGCAAACGCCTGGTTGATGAATATTCCGATATTTTGGAATTTGTTGGCTTGTGCGATAATAACCCTGGACGTTTGGCCTATGGCAAAACCTATATTGGCACTTCTTGCCCTACATTCACCAATTTTAAAAACATGGTGAAAACAACAAATCCTGATTTAGTGATTGTCACCACCAAAGACTCTACCCATCACGAATTCATTATAAAAGGATTGGAAATGGGTTGCGATGTGTTGACCGAAAAGCCCCTGACCACCGATGAAAGCAAATGTCAGGCCATATTGGATGCAGAAAAAAAATCAAGCAAAAACCTCATCGTGGGTTTTAATTATCGATGGAGCCCCTACGCTACCAAAATCAAGGAACTACTGCAGAACAAATCCATTGGCAAAGTGGTATCCGTTGATTTTCACTGGTATTTGAATACTTACCACGGAGCTTCCTACTTTAGACGTTGGCACGGCCTCATGAATGGGGGCGGATCACTTTGGGTTCATAAGGCGACCCACCATTTCGATCTTCTGAACTGGTGGATAAATTCTGAACCCAATGAAGTTTTCGCCTACGGGGACTTGGAGTTCTACGGAAAAAATGGTCCGTTCCGTGGTAAGAGCTGTCGCGATTGTGAACATGCCCCCAACTGTGATTTCCATTGGGATATTACAACAGACGAACGTTCAATGGCACTTTATGCCAATAATGAGCAATATGATGGCTATATCCGTGACAATTGTCTGTTTCGCGACGAAATAGATATCTACGACAAAATGTCTGCTCAGGTGAAATATACCAACAATACTATCTTAAATTATTCACTCACTACGTATTCCCCATTTGAAGGATGGCGCGTAGCATTCAATGGAACGGAAGGTAGAATTGAGGCATGGCAAGATATTCCATACAATAAGACCAGTACCATTAGTGAGGTTGAGAAACATACCAAGGAAATGGAACAGACCAACATAGAGGAATCGCAGTATGAACCCATGATTTTGCATAAACTTTGGTCCGAACATGAAACCATTCAAGTAGAAATGGAAAAAACCGGGCATGGTGGGGGCGATAAAAGACTGCACGACAAGATATTCAGAAACCCAGAGATAGCTGACCCTTACGGCAGGACTGCAGGTATTCGGGATGGCGCTATGTCAGTTCTTATTGGTATTGCAGCGAGAAGAAGTATTGAAAAAGGCTCGCCGATCCGCATTGGTGACTTAACGGATTTAGTTCCCAAAACAGAAAGAAGTTAAGTGGATTTTGAACTAGTTAAACCACCGACTAGAACTTAATTTTTCGATTTGTTGTTGATTTAATAGTAAAACATATTTAGATTTACCGTAAATAACCCTGTATTTTAAGGAATTGCCTTTCAATACCACTATGTGATTCTTTATAATGAGCAATACCCATTTTACTATGAACACGCCCGTCAAAGATGAATATCGCTTAAAGGATAAAGTAAAATTAACATTGAGGGTCAATTATTTTTCCTCCCTTTTTGCCATTATTTTAGGATTCCTTTGTCTTTATGTTCTCGATATTACCGAGATATTGCCCTACGCGTTTTTTGTTTTTGGCACCATTAATCTTTTGAATACCCTGGCCTTTAATACCCACAGGAATTTAACGATAACCTATAATATCACTTCGATTGTCGCCTTGATCAGTGCCACTTTCATCACACTTTTCAGCGGAGGAATAAACAGTCCGTTTATTTTTGTCCTGGCCCTTATCGTATTCACGGGCTATGTGACTACAAAACTATATGGTAAGGTGTACCTCTATATCAATATGCTCATTGTATGTTTATTATATATTGAGAGTCTTCCCGAATACACCATGGCTTATAATGTGGTCCCCGAAGCATCGCGTAACCTTTTTAGTTTCTTAAGTATCCTTTTTTCGGTCTATCTATTAGGGGGTGTTTTAGGGAAAAACCTTTTAAAGGCGCATCACAATCTGTACAAATCAAGGAATGAAATTGAAAAACGGATAATGGAAAAAGAAACCCTTCTTCGTGAAGTCCATCATCGGGTCAAGAATAACCTTCAGACCGTGTCAAGCCTATTGAGCCTTCAATCGAGGAACCTCGAGGATAAGAAAATGAAGAGTATCATAAAAAGCAGTCAAAATAGGGTAATCTCTATGGCCATGGTACATGAAATGCTATACATGCGTGAAGATCTTTCTAAAATAGAATATAAATCCTATGTAGAGGAATTGAGTGAATTCCTTGTTCGATCCTTAAAGGGATCGGACAGTAAAATCAAAGTGAATATTGACATACCGGATATCAAACTAGGTATTGATACCGCCATTCCCTTAGGCCTTTTGATCAATGAAGCCATTACCAATGCCTTGAAATATGGGATTACGGATCAAAACGAAGGAGAGATAAGTATTGCTATTCACCAAGGTGAGAATAATGAATATATCTTGAAGATCGGTGATAATGGCATAGGATTCCCCGAAACGATCAACCATAAAACGACTAAATCGCTCGGCTTAAAATTAATCTATAACCTCGCTCGCCAACTGAAGGGGAGCATTAGTAGGGATCTTACCAAGAAGGGCACCAATTATATCATTAAGTTTTGTGAAGTAGGAAAGCAGTTTCAATCGGTTGCCTAAGGGTTTTTATGAAATTCGAATAGGGCAGAATCCATTTTTTACCAGATTTATTTTTTCTTTTTTATTCCATATATTTAAAGGTCTAATTCTAAATAAGCCTCTGTGTTCAAAAGACTATTATTATTTACGCTGTTTTGTGGTTCAACACTTTACGGCCAAGATTATTTTTTAAAAAAATTCCATCCGTTTAATTCCACAATCCCCTCCCCTGAACAATTTTTGGGGTATGGCATTGGTGAGCATCATACGAGACATGACTTGATCGTCGCCTACTTTGAAAAACTTGCAGAAATATCCGATCGGGTATCCATTCATTATTATGGCAAGACACATGAAGGTCGAAAATTGGTAATACTAACTATTACGAGTCCAGAAAACTTAACCAATCTTGATGAATTGAAACGCCAACATTTGGCTTTCACTGACCCCAACAGTATGGCGTTAAACTATAACGACGTTCCTATTTTCATCAATCTAAGCTATAATGTTCATGGCAATGAGCCCTCCAGCGCTGAAGCAGCCTTGTTAACTGCCTATACTTTTGCTGCTTCGAACAACCCCGAAATATTAGGGTACTTAAAAAATGCCGTTATTTTCGTTGATCCAACAATCAATCCCGACGGCCGTGATCGCCATACCCAATATGCGAATGCCTATCAAGGAAATCCACTTGTGGCCGACCCCCAAGATGCCGAGCATAATGAATACTGGCCAGGTGGACGTACTAACCACTATTGGTTTGACCTTAACCGGGATTGGCTTTTGGCCATAAATCCTGAAAGTAGGGCGAAACTGACCTGGTATCATGAATGGTACCCCAATGTAGTGACCGATTTTCATGAAATGGGTACTCAGAGTTCATACTTTTTTGAACCCATGAAATCCAATGGTTCGTTAGATCCCATAATGCCAAAGGAGAATTATAAAGATCTTAATAATATGTTTGGCAACCAATTTGCAAAAGCTCTTGATAGTATTGGCAGTCTATATTTTACAAAAGAAGTATTTGATGGCACTTATCCTGGTTACGGATCCTCATACCCTGATCTGCAAGGAGGTCTGGGATTACTGTTCGAACAGGCCAGTTCCCGTGGCCACAAGCAAACAACAGCCTTTGGTGAAATCACCTTTCCATTTACAATTCGCAATCAATATACCTCAGGTATAACTACCGTAAAAACTGCGGTAAAGAATAAGGCCTATATGCGCAAATATCAACAAGATTTCTTTAAGAGTGCCATTGTCAATGCCGGTAAAAGTAAAATCAAAGGCTATATTTTTGGTGATGCCCATGACCAAAATAGAATCAAGGCATTCATCGACAAATTGTTAATACATAAAATAGAGGTTTATAGGTCGAAAGATAAATTCGCGGTTCCGACAAAACAACCACAATACAGAATGGTCCAAACTATGTTCGAAACCTATTCAAAGTATCGCGATAGTGTCTATTATGATGCTTCAGCTTGGTCCGTAGCCAATTTCTACAATATGAAATATAAGCCAGCTACCAGCTTGGATTTGGAAGCACAAATCACGACAACAGATGACTTGATCAGCGTTTCCCCGATTCAAAAATCGAACTATGCTTACATCATTGATTGGGATGATTATAATGCCCCTGCCGCTCTTAATTACCTTCAAAAAAATGGTTTAACGATTTCATCCTCTTTTAAACCGTTTACTGCAAAAGTGGGTGCTTATTCCAAATCACTCAATTATGGCGCCTTGGTCATTCCTGTAAGCTTACAAAAAAAGGATGCCGATGCCGTTTACAAATTGGTAAAAGCAGCCCAAGAAGAGTTTCAACTTCCTATGTACGCAATCAACTCGGGCTATAGTTTAGAAGGAATAGATCTTGGAAGCCCCTTTATTACACCAATAAAAAAACCAAAAATCGCAATGTTCATAGGTGATGGTGTGCGTTCATACGAGGCTGGCGAAGTATGGCATTTATTGGACAAAAGGGTGCACATGCCCATCACCAAAATACCCATGAGAAATTTTGATAAAATGAAGTTGGATGAATATAAAACCTTGGTCATGGTTTCTGGCAAATATGGATTTTCAGAAAAGCAGCAGGATAAAATCAAAAATTGGGTAAACAAGGGAAATACACTTATTACAATAGGTTCAGCCTCAACATGGGCCATAGAAAAGAAATTAGTAAAAGAAAAATTAATTAAACCCGAGAAAGACACCTTGGCAATTGCAATTCGCAAACCATATGTTGATGCTGGCGAAAATTTGGGTAAGGAAAGTGTCGGTGGTGTAATATTAAAAATGGATATAGATATGACCCATCCCTTAGCCTTCGGCTATCACGATAGTTCTATTCCAGTATACAAAAACAATACGGTATGGATCGCTCCAAGTAAAAACGAATATGCCACTGTTGGAAAATATGCAGCGACCCCACATATAGACGGTTTCCTCACTAAGGAAAACATTGAGGACTATGTTAAACCATCTGCATCGCTGGTGGTAAGTAAAGTTGGTGCTGGCAGGGTAATACTCTTCGCTGACAACCCAAATTTTAGAGGTTCTTGGTACGGCACTAACCGATTGTTTTTAAATGCCTTGTTTTTCGGCGATAAAATAAAAGTACCTTCAAAAGATTAATCAAATTACTTCTTTCTTTAAACACATCACATATATGCGAAACTTAAACTTATTAATGGCTTTTCTATTAATGTGGGGTCTAAATGGTTTGGCCCAAAGTGCGGCAGGAGATGGCCCTTACAGTCAATTGATCATACGAGGGGTAATGCTTATCAACGGCAACGGGGCACCGCCCCAAGGACCCATTGATATCGTGGTCGAAAATAATCTGATCAAAAAAATACAGGTCGTAGGTTACCCCGGGGTTTCCATTGATGATGCCAATCGGCCCAAACTAAAAGCTGGGGGCAAGGAGCTTGATTGCACTGGTATGTATCTTTTACCTGGATTTATTGATATGCATGGCCATATTGGGGGAAAGGCGCAAGGTGCGGACCCGGATTATGTTTTTCGACTATGGATGGCCCATGGGATTACCACGGTTCGTGAACCCAGTGGTCGCGGTGCGGATTTTACCCTTGATTTAAAACAAAAAAGTGCCCGGAATGAAATCGTAGCACCCCGAATTATGGCATATATTGGTTTTGGGGAAGGGAGTGACACCCCTATCACCACCCCTGATATGGCTCGGGAATGGGTACATAACAATGCCAAAAAAGGAGCCGATGGCATCAAATTCTTTGGGGCTGAACCCGAAATCATGGATGCCGCCCTACGCGAAAACAAAAAATTGGGATTGCGTTCTGCCTGTCACCATGCGCAATTGAATGTGGCCCGTTGGAACGTATTGCATTCCGCCAGGGCCGGCCTCACTAGTATGGAACATTGGTATGGGCTGCCGGAAGCCTTGTTTGAGGATAGAACTGTTCAGGATTATCCGTTGGACTATAATTACAACAATGAACAACATCGGTTCGAAGAAGCTGGGCGACTATGGAAACAGGCCGCAGCACCCTATTCTGACCATTGGAATGCGGTTATGGATGAGTTACTGGCGTTGGACTTTACCCTAGATCCCACCTTTAACATCTATGAGGCCAGTCGAGATCTACAGCGTGCAAGACGTGTCGAATGGCACGAAGAGTATACCCTGCCTTCATTATGGGAATTTTACCAACCCAGTAAAATTTCACACGGTTCGTACTGGCACGATTGGGGCACAGAGCAGGAAGTTGCCTGGAAAGAGAACTACAAACTTTGGATGACCTTCGTGAACGAATATAAAAACCGTGGCGGTCGGGTAACCACCGGTTCAGATTCAGGCTTTATATTCCAACTCTATGGATTTGCCTATATACGTGAACTGGAATTATTACGGGAAGCAGGTTTCCATCCTTTGGAAATAATTCGTTCTGCCACCCTAAATGGTGCTGAAGCCCTAGGTATGGACAAAACCATTGGAAGTGTAACTGTCGGGAAACTAGCCGACTTTGTGGTCGTTGAAGAAAATCCGCTGAAAAATCTCAAGGTATTGTACGGAACAGGGGCGATAAGACTAACTGAAGACAACCAAGTGGTACGCGTCGGGGGCGTCAAATACACCATAAAAGACGGTATAATCTATGATGCCAAGGCACTACTGAAAGAAGTTAAGGCGATGGTTGATGCCGAAAAGAATAAACAGGATTATAAAATTCTACAACCCGGGATCAAACATTAAAACATAATTTCTTTGTATCATATAACCATTAACACAGAAGAGTTATACAACAACAATCTATTATAGAAGGCAACAACTTTATAGGTTTCTATGTAAAACCCTATTTCCTTGCGGGTACTTTCAATGGTTGTAAAAAACCTTTGGTTTTAGGAAATAACACCATGTTTAATATCAACAAGGCCACCGGAATTAAAAGTATAAAAAGTATCATAGTCTGTAGGTTTTAAGTTAAAATAAGGGGAACTTTAATTCTTAAAAATGCGTATGATCAAGATAATTTTGGGTTGTCTTTTTTGGTTGTAAATTTTAAGGCTTTCTTTACACGCGAGTTTTTGAATTTGTATAAACGCGCAACACTTTTCTCCGAAGTAGCTTTAACTTCCTTACTATGGTTAGGAGCGATAACCCCACTATCCAAAACAATATCCATTTCAATAGACTCCATTGTATCATTGGTATTGGTGTTTTGCGCGAACGCGGTTAGACCGAAAAAAAGAACTAGGATCAAGGTAAAAATAGCTTTCATAATATCGACTTGGGTACTATAAAATTAACGCCAATCGATGCATGGGAGACCCTATAAAACGGTGAAACACCCTTATTTTTCGGCCATCTGAAAAAGTTTGGATGAAGTGTTGAAAATGTTCGATGAAACAAATTGGAGTGCATTTCACTTTACCGATCGGACCTGCGTTTTATCGGTAGGTTAGCGCAATGTACGGTCCGATTTTCATGTTATCCCGACTTTGGATTTAATGTGGTCACACAATAAGGAAATGTTACTTTTTATCGGTAATTTTAGGATAATGTTCTTTTAATACGAACTAGTACTAGATATAGTTAAGGGTTCTATTTATTTCCAATACTTAAAATCCTGTTGTTACAGAATCCAATGTATGTATTGAAAAGAGCAAAAAAATAAGGTAACAAATGCCTACCGGAAGAAAATATATACCTGAAAATCCTGGTAAATTAGTGCGTTATACCTTGTTTATTTTGGCGCCACTAATTGCCACATACCTGATTTTTTTTGTTGAACTCGATGCGAATAATCCCGCCCTAACCGCAACACTTGCCGTTGCGGTGCTTATGGCCATTTGGTGGGTTACCGAGATCGTGCCCCTCGCCATAACCTCCCTTTTACCCATAGTACTTTTCCCTGCTCTTGGTATTATGAATGGCAGAGAAGTTTCGGCCACCTACTTCAACCATGTGATCTTTCTATTTATTGGGGGGTTTTTGGTAGCATTGGCCATACAGAAGTGGGACTTGCACAAACGGATAGCATTGAAGATCCTACGCATTGTAGGGAGCAGTCCCGGTCGCATATTACTGGGATTTATGGTCGCCACTGCATTTCTTTCCATGTGGATATCCAATACGGCCACAGCCATGTTAATGGTACCCATCCTATTATCCATCATTTCCAAACTTGAAGAAATCAACAGCAAAGCGCTTGTACGCCATTTTGCAATAGGATTGTTACTTAGTGTTGCCTATAGTGCTTCGATTGGAGGCATCGCCACTTTGGTCGGCACACCACCAAATCTTTCCTTCGCCCGAATTTTTTATATCTATTTTCCAAATGCGCCAGAAATATCCTTCGCCACCTGGTTCTTTTATGCCTTTCCCATATCCTTGGTGCTATTCTTCATCCTTTTTGGGTATTTGTATTTCATTTTCGTTAAGAAGAGAAAAAAATGGAAAAGTTTGAGTCGCCAAGATATAACAAACAATTATAAAGCCTTGGGAAAAAAAAGTTTTGAGGAAAAAGTCTTGCTGGTCGCATTCGTGACATTGGCCATATTATGGTTCTTCAGGGCCGACATCGTTGTGGGGTCATTCCGGATTCCAGGCTGGTCCAACCTCTTTAACGAGCCTCAATATTTCAATGACGGTACGGTCGCCATCTTTATTGCTGTGATCCTTTTTATCATTCCTTCAAAAGCAAAACCAGGTACTTTTCTAATGGATTGGAAGGCGGCAGAGGAAATTCCATGGGAAATTATTTTACTTTTCGGTGGCGGATTCGCTTTGGCCAGTGGTTTCAAAGAATCTGGGTTATCCTTATGGTTCGGTCAGCAATTAGTATGGTTAACCGATATGCATCCGCTAATACTTATTTTAAGTATTTGCTTCTTGGTCACTTTTTTGACAGAAATAACTTCCAATACCGCAACCGTAGAGACCCTCTTGCCAATTCTTGCCGGATTGGCGGTAAGTATAGATACCAATCCCCTTTTATTAATGTTACCGGCTACCATTGCCGGGTCATTAGCTTTTATGCTTCCCGTGGCAACACCGCCCAATGCCATCGTATTTGGTAGTAAAAGAATCTCGGTTATCCAAATGGCCAAGACAGGATTTTTCCTAAACCTCATTGGGATCATAGTGGTCACTATCATCACCTATTATTTTGGCACGCTACTATTTGATATTGTTGATGGTGTTTATCCCGATTGGGGACAAATCATAAATTGAAAACCTTGATTGGAGAAATTTCTTAAGCCAATTTAGTCCTATGCCTTTTTGTGGTAAAAGATAAGGCGCTTTTGATCTTGGTATTCTTGAATTTATGGATACTTACCGTTTCCTTATTTTTTGGACGTCTGGATTTATAGGAATCATTTCCCTCCATATTTGTATGAAGCGGTAACCTAATATGTGTTAGTGCTGAACCCTTTTCTGATGTAATCATTTGGTTATCGGGGCCATTATCATGGGCAAAGGACATCAGGCCCGTACATAAAAAGACGGTTACAATGAAAAGGGTTCGCATAGTTAATAGTTCGTTTGGTTACAATGAGAACCAGAAGCGATCGATTTCCTTCTCGATTATTCGATAAAAAGTACGTTTTTATGGATGAAGTGTAATTTCATCGATGAAATGCACTTTTTTATCGTGAAAATCCCACTTTTATATATGTACTTTATCGATGATTTTGGTATTTTGTCGACTGAACCCTCCCCTATTACCATATCCTACAAAACGCTTGCACTCAAAATCCTTGCAATGTTCTAAAGACAGATTGTCTTTACCCCCATCAATTTTATAGTTGCCGTAGTCGAACACAACTACCGAATCTCTTTGCGCAACACTTGCAAAGGTGGACTATTGATTACACGCTTACTGTTTATTAACCCTATGCCCAAAACCAATAAGGTAATTCCTGGAATTAGGATCAAGAACGGGGCCATCGAAGGGATAAAGGGGGTTTCAAAAACAAATACTGCCAGTAGTTGGGTACTTAAGATAGAGAGTAAAACCCCGATACTACTTCCGAGAAGACCCAAATACAAATATTCCAAAGCGGTAATCCTCAGTATCTGATGACTTTGGGCTCCCAGGGTCCGCAAGAGCACACTTTCCCTTAGTCTTTGATATTTACTGTTGCGTACAGACCCGATCAAAACAATGATGCCTGTCAGCATGCTAAAAAACGCCATGAAGTTTATGGCCAAGGAAATCTTATCCAAAATACCCTCGATAATGGCAATGACCTGACGTAAATCAATAATCGAGACATTCGGGAATCTACCCACCAAATTCCGCTGTAGACTTGCAGAACTTTGCGCATCTTTTACATGGGTGGTCAATACATGGAACTGGGGTGCATTTTCCAATATGCCCTTAGGAAAAACAATGGAAAAATTCAATTGCGCACGACCCCAATCCACAGTACGAATATTGCCCACCACGGTTTCCATTAAAACCCCTTGCACATTTAAAACCAGCGTGTCACCGACGACTACCATGGCATCTCTGGCCACATTATCCGATAGGGAAATAGGTACGGGTCCTTCGTTGGTCACTTCCGGCGTCCATTCCCCTTCCATTAACTGCTCGGAGGCAATAAGGGAATCGCGATAGGTAGCCCGAAATTCATGGTTTAAGATCCATTGGTTGACCTGGGAAGTGGTATCCAACCGAATATCGTTGACCGGTCTTCCTTTAATACTGTGCATCCGCATGGTTACAATCGGAATATTATCTATAAGCTGTAGTTTTCTTGCGGCAATACTCTTGGCGACTTCCTCCTTTTGAGGGGTCTGTACATCGAGTAAAATTATATTGGGACTCTCTGCACTATTTTCCAAACTGGTTTTGGCCAGCAGTATGTCTTTGGTAAAATACAAGGTACTTACAAGAAAGGATCCTACCCCAATCGCCAATATTAAGACCATGGTCTGGTTATTGGGTCTGTAGAGATTCAATAAACTTTGGCGGGCTGTAAAGCCCCAAGATAGCGGGAAGTATTTTTTTATCACTCCCATCAATAATTTTGCAAAACCAGCCAATACGGCAAATGTTAGAACTATCCCCAATACAAATGCCAACGCATATCGCCAATTCTGTATAAGTCCATAGGCCAGTAATAATACAGAAACCAAAATACCCAACAAAACCAAAGCGGCCGCCTTCAAGGATTTGGGATTGTTCCCTTCCTGGATACGAAGTACTTGCAATGGTGAAACATACCACGTTCCCAACAATGGCAAAATGGCAAATAAAACCGACATAAAAAGTCCTAAGAACAACCCTATGAATATGGGTGTAAATGATAGGGATATCTTCACCTCAAAGGGTAGAAAATCCTGCAGGAACATCGGAAACACGTATTGTAACGCGGCCCCCAAGGTCGTACCAATAAGTCCGCCCAAGAAACCCATTCCTGCTATCTGGATAAGATAGATAAGAAACGTTTGCCTTCTTGTTGCCCCTAGGCATTTGAGGATGGCGACACTCTGTAATTTTTCTTTGATATAGATGTGCACCGAACTGGCAATGCCTAAACAGCCCAATAACAGTGCTATAAATGCGACCAAATTTAAGAATTTGCCCACATTTTCATAACGTCGACCTAGTCTTTGACTGGTATCGGTATGGGTATCCATATCCGCATTTTCCGCATCGAGTAAAGGATCCACTTCCCGGTTTAGTTTTACCAGATCAGTGTTGGCATCCGCGGCAAAATAATAATTGTATTCCATTCTACTACCTACTTGTAATAGCCCTGTATCCTCAATAAAACGATACGGAATAATTATTGGAGGTGCCACAGAACTTGTGAAAGCGGAACTCCCTGGTGCCGATTTCAAGGCGCCTGCAATGGGGAAGGTCAATGCTCCGATCTTGACACTATCACCTGGTTGTAGGTTATACTGCAGCATTATAGTGGCATCGACCAAGGCACCCCCTTTTTCTTGGTACTCGTTCGCTGCGGTGGCGGGTGCAGTATCCAGTATGCCGTACAAAGGAAAATCACCTTCTATACCCCTGATTTGAACCAATTTGGTTGCATCATTTTTCGGAAAAGAGGCCATAGAAGCAAATTTAACTTCCATACCCGCTGCGCCACCCAAAGAATCAATGATGGCCTGCACTTTGTTATTGGGCAATTGGTCACTATCGATGAGATAGTCGGCTCCCATCAGTTCCTTGGACTGCATTCCAATATTTTCTTTCAGGTTGTCACTGAAGGACTGAATGGATACCACGGCAGCGATGCCTAATATGATTGATGCCATGAACAGCGCCAATCTTTTGCCACTGGCCTTGCCATCGCGCCATGCCATCTGTAGGAGCCAGCCTATACTCGCCGATGTTTTATTATCAGATAAATCCTTCAAGACTTTACTACCCTTTCGTTTGCCATTATTTTACCCCCTTTTAATCGAAGTATATGTTTATTTCGTCTTGCCAAATCGAGATCATGGGTTACTATGACCAATGTGGTACCCGCTTCCTTATTCAAATCAAATAGCAGTTGCACTACTTTTTCACCGGTTTCCTCGTCGAGATTCCCCGTGGGTTCATCTGCGAAAAGAATCGAGGGACCATTGCTAAATGCCCTAGCCAAGGCCACGCGCTGCTGTTCCCCACCAGACAGTTGGGAAGGATAATGCTGATACCGCTTGGCCAAACCTACCTTATCCAACAGTTCCATAGCCACTTTTCTGGCATTTTTAGCCCCTTGCAATTCTAACGGAACGCTCACATTTTCCAATGCTGTCAGGGTGGGAAGTAATTGGAAATCCTGAAAAATAAACCCGACATTGTTGTTGCGTAGCCTTGCACGTTCGTCTTCGTTTAATAGATTTAGATCCTTACCACACAATTCTATGCTGCCTTTTTCGGGTTGGTCCAATCCGGCACATAGCCCCAATAAGGTGGTTTTGCCACTGCCGGAAGGACCAACAATAGCGAAAGTATCTCCTTCCTCTATTTCGAAGGATATATCATCAAGAACGGTAATAGTGGTCGTTCCATTTTTATAAGTTTTCTTTAGGTTGTTTACGTTTAATATCTTTGCCATAGTCCTCTAATCGGTATCCCTTGATTTGAAAGAGGCAAAATAAGAAATGGAATTGATTAATAGCCTAAAGAATTATGCAAACCCTCTTAAAGTTTAGTTATTTTTTTGTTGTTATCCTATTGATTTCATGTGGGGAAAACAAGTCCAAACAAGAGACCCAAGGCGGAGAGGTGGTGAATACCCAGCGTGACACCTTGACCCCTAACAAAAGCAAAACCATAATCTTCTTTGGGAACAGCCTTACGGCAGGTATGGGATTAGATCCAAACGAGGCTTTTCCGGCCTTGATACAGGATAAATTGGATTCATTGCAACTTGATTTTAAGGTGATAAACGCAGGTCTAAGTGGTGAAACCACGGCCAGTGGCAAAAACCGATTGAATTGGGTGCTCAATCAAAAAGTGGATGTTTTTGTTTTGGAACTGGGCGCCAATGACGGATTAAGAGGTATTCCCTTAACGGAGACACGCAGCAACCTACAATCGATTATCGATACTGTTCTCCAGAAGAATCCCATGACCAAAATTATTTTGGCGGGAATGCAGATTCCGCCAAATATGGGTAAAGCGTATACGACGGAATTCAGGAGCATTTTCCCCGAGTTGGCAGAAAAAAACAAAGCAGCCCTCATACCCTTCTTGTTAAAGGACGTTGCCGGTATTCCTGCATTGAATCAAGAAGATGGTATACATCCTACCACAGAAGGACAAAAAATCGTGGCCAACAATGTGTGGGAGATTCTGCAAGAAATAGTAATTTCAGATTAATATAAGTAGTTCATCACCTAAACCCAATACCAAACCAATGAAAAAGATATTTTTCGCAGCACTCGCGCTTTTTAGCATTACCTGTAACCCTGTCAAAAGCACAAAAACCTCCCAAGAACCTTGGGTCTCCCTATGGAACGGCGATGATCTTACGGGTTGGCATTCCTATCTGGGAACCCCATTTCGTGTTGAAAAGGATAGTTTGGGCAATGCCATTGCACCTTTTGGTGTGGATCATGATCCCCTAGGGGTAATAAAGGTGGTGCAAACCGATCAAGGTAACGCCATTCGAATCTCAGGGGTTGCTTGGGGTATGATCTATTCTGAAAAGGAGTATGGGAACTATCATTTAAAACTCAAGGTAAAATGGGGTGAAGCAATGCATTCCCCAAGGGAGAATGGCCCTAGGGACAGTGGTTTATTGTACCACGGCTTTGGCCCTCCCGGGGCTGCCGATGATTGGATGGCCTCTCAAGAGCTGCAAATTCAAGAGGGGGATATGGGCGATTATTGGCCCGTGGGAGAAGTTGAAATTGATATCCCCAGCGTACCAATAGATGACAAGTACTTCAAATACAAGGAAAATGCCCCCCTAAGAACGTACTATAATGCTGAAATTCTTCAGACCGCGATAGAGGACAGCCTGGCCAAGCGAAGGGTCATAAAAAAGTTGGACGCTGAAAAACCACACGGTGAATGGAACGATATAGAATTGATAACCTCTGGGGACTCGAGCATACATATTGTGAATGGTCAAGTGGTGATGCGACTGTTCAACTCGCGAAAGGCTAAAGACCGGCAACCACTCGATTCCGGCAAGATTATTCTACAATCCGAAGGAGCGGAAGTGTATTATAAGGATATTTATATAAAAAAGCTTTCGGTCATCCCTGAAAAGTTTAAGTGAACAATGGGATAGATCCCATGGTATTAAGCCAATTTAGCTTTATTTCTTTTAGTTGTAAACGACAAGGCTTTCTTTATTTTGGAATCTTTGAACTTGTACAGACGGGCAACGGTATTCCCATTGGTATTTGAAGTAACGATGGTCATTTGGGCAGTTTCCACTTTAACATCTGACTTGGTATCCTGGGCTTGGGCCGTTACTCCGATCGTAAGAACAAATAGTAAAGTAAAGATAGTTTTCATGACTTGCGTTTTTATATAATAAAAACGC
>NZ_JBATHS010000125.1:0-18854 GCF_049667165.1 Maribacter sp. | reverse complement strand
TTTTTAACATGGCCACATGCGGAATTCCGTCTTCTAAATATTCCTCACCATCCTGCACAAACCCAAGTGCGTTGTAAAACTTCAAAAGGTATTTTTGCGCAGATATACGCATTGTAGTTTCATTGTACTTTTCTTTTACCGCCTGAATCGAGGCCTTCATAATTTCAACACCACAACCCTCTTTCCTGGTAGAAGGGCTTACAACTACCCTACCTATACTGGCTTCCTCGAAATAATCCCCTGGTTTGAATATTCGTGTATATGCAATTATCTTATCATTTTTAAAACCAATAACATGTAACGCTTTTTGATCATTTCCATCAAGATCTTGATATACACAGTCTTGTTCAACGACGAACACTTCAGAACGAAGCTGGAGTATACCATATAGCTCCTCTAACGTAAGCGCCTTAAATTCCTTTATGGTAACATCCATCTTCAATCCTGTACAATAATATGCTTAACATCACACTTACCGAATTCCGGCTGAATGTTGACGTGGTTTATCCCGAATTTATGAAAGACCTCCTCCTCTATTTGGTCAAGAATTACATCGAATTCGGAAAGTTTTATATCCTTGAGAAAGTCGATATGGGCCTCAAGATGAATTTCATCTTCATTCAATTGCCAAATATGTACATGATGTACATTTTTAATGGAGTCGATCTTACTTATGGTCTCAACAATATTTTGAACTTGTATAGTGTTAGGGGTAAACAACATAAGAACCCTTGTGGATTCCTTTAAAAGATCATACCCCATATAAATCAGATACAGGGCAATCACCAAGGTCAAAGTGGCATCGACCCAGTACATTTGAAAGAATTTCATCAATAGACCGCCAACCAATACAGCAACGGAGGCCATCATATCCGTCATTAAATGAAGATAGGCGGATTTCATATTCATATTACGCCCTGCATCCTTTTTTAATAATAAAACACTAAAACCATTTGCTGCTATCCCAAGAATTGATAACCAGATAACCAAGTTCGATTCAATCTCCATAGGTTCTATAAATCGCTCAATGGCTTCCTTTATCAAAATAATTGCCACCACGATCAAAGTGGCCGCATTGACAAAAGCAGCAATGATTTCGGCGCGCTTGTAACCAAAGGTCTTATTGCTCGAGGCTTTCTTTTTAGAAAGGACTGTCGCAACGTAACTAATGATCAATGATAGTACATCACTGAAATTATGTAGTGCATCCGATAACAGTGCTAAACTTCCGGAAACCAATCCCCCGATTACTTGGGAAACAGTAATGAGAATATTAAGAAGTATGGATATAATTAAATTTTTGCCTTTTAAGTCGGTATGGGAGTGGGAATGATGGTGATTATGTGCCATAAGGTCAATACAAGGTAAGATGGGTTAAGGCATCTGTTTCAGCGCAAAAAAACGTATTAATTACATGGTATCTTTTCTATACGCCGTTCATGCCTACCACCCTCGAACGCGGTTGCCAAAAATACCTTGACCATTTCCAAAGCTTGTGGCAAGGAAATATAACGTGCGGGTAAACTTAAAATATTAGCGTCATTATGTTCGCGTGCCAATTGAACAATCTCCTTGTTCCAACACAGGGCACATCGCACCTTTTGGTGTTTATTCGCAGTCATTGAAGCACCATTGCCACTACCGCAAATAATAATACCATAGTCGGCTTTTTCTTCTTCAACATCCTTGGCGACAGGATGTATAAAATCTGGGTAATCAACACTATCGGTGCCATCAGTGCCGTAATTGACAACCTCAATGTTTAATGATTTTAAAAGACCTATTATAGCTAATTTATATTCAGTCCCCGCATGGTCGTTACCTATTGAAATCTTCATGGTCGTAAGAGTGTGTTCACTACAAATGTACAAATACATTACCATTCACAACAATCGAAAGATTAAGACGTTCTCCTATAAGATGAAGTTTTATTCATTGTTATTAACTCTCCCGTTTCTCTTGTTAAGTTGTTTACAAATAACTTGAAAATAATGGTATTTAAATTTTGTATTTACCATTCGTTTTTGTTGTACGAAACAATAGGATAAGAAAAGAATTTACTTCTAAAAAAATAACATCAAGATATCAAGTCAATTCCTTTAGTAGTTAACAATAAATTTACCAAAACTTATTAAAAAAAGTATGTTGAAATAGGTTATCGATCATGGTTGATAAAAAAGCTAATTCACTGATTGATACCATAAAAAGGAAATGATAAAATGTAGATAAACTAGTTTAGTTGTATAAAAGTGATTTTCCTTTATTTTTTTATAACCACTATCAACATGCCATCATAGACATCATTTGTTTTTTAAATTATAAAAGGAAAAATAATAATATGATATAAATGTTAATAACCTATTAGAGTGTGAAATAAAACTTAAGGAACCCTATAATGATATAGGTAATGGATTATAATTTGTAATTTTCCAACCAAATAAAATTTTAATGTCAAAGAATAAAAAGAAAACTAAAAACCATAGAACAAACGAAATAACGAAAGGGATTTTTACTGTACTTGAAAAAGAACCTAAGAATAGCTTTACATATAAGCAAATAGCCGCAAAAATAGGTGTAATCGATGCGAACGAGCGTAATCAGTTAATCAAAAGACTTACCGAACTCAAAGAGAAGAAGAGGATATTGGAAGAAACCAGAGGACATTTCAAGGCCATTCCCTCAACAAAAACATACCACACTGGAACTGTTGATATCACCGGAAGAGGCAATGCCTATATTGTCGTCGATGGAATCGATGATGATATTTTCGTTCCTTTCAACAAATTAAAGAAAGCATTTCATAAAGATACCGTAGAGGTCTATATTTTTCCCAGAAGAAAAGGAAAAAAATTAGAGGGAGAGATTACCCGGGTCATTGAAAGAAAAAAAACCTCCTTTGTAGGTATTGTCGATATGCAAAAGACCTTCGCTTTCGTAAGGCCTTCCGATTTTAGAATGTACACCGATATATTCGTACCAAAAGATAAGATCAATGGTGCAGAAAATGGGGATAAGGTAGTCGTTGAGTTTACCGAATGGCCTGATAATGCGGATTCCCCGTTTGGAAGAATTACCGATGTATTGGGCAAACCTGGAGAGCATCAGACTGAAATACATTCCATTTTAGCGGAATATGGTTTGCCGTATGAGTTTCCGTATGAAGTAGAACAATATGCCAATACATTGGATACCTCAATAAAATCTGAGGAAATCAATAAAAGGAAGGATATGAGAGAGGTACTGACCTTTACTATCGATCCCAAGGACGCCAAGGATTTCGATGATGCCCTTTCTTTTAGAATCCTTGAAAATGGAAATTATGAAATAGGGATTCATATTGCCGATGTCTCACATTACCTAGAGCCGGACACTATTTTGGATGAACAGGCCTATGATAGGGCAACCTCGGTATATCTAGTAGATCGTGTGGTGCCCATGTTACCGGAAGTCTTATCAAATAATGCCTGTTCATTGCGTCCGAATGAGGAAAAATATACCTTTTCGGCCATATTTGAATTGGATGACAAGGCACAGTTAAGAGACCAATGGTTTGGCAGAACGGTAATCGATTCCAACGAACGTTTTGCCTATGAAGAAGCACAGTATATTATAGAGAATGGAAATGGTCATATTCCCAATGACATATCGATCAGAGGTGAGGCTTTTACGGTATCCAATGAGGTGGTGAAAGCCACCTTAACATTGAATAAATTAGCGAAGATCATGCGATCCAAAAGAATGGAGCAAGGGGCCATTTCTTTTGATAAAGTTGAGGTTCGTTTTAATCTGAATGATAAAAATGAGCCCGAAAGTGTTTATTTTAAAGAGGCCAAGGATGCCAATAAACTGATAGAGGAATTTATGTTGTTGGCCAATCGAAAAGTGGCTGAATTCATTGGAAAGCAAAAACCTAAAAAAACTTTTGTATATCGTGTACATGACAACCCCGATGAGGATAAATTAATAGCCCTGAATTCCATTATTTCAAGGTTTGGCCATAAGATTGACTTTAAGGATAAAAAATCCATTAGTGCATCCCTAAACCAGCTTTTGGAGGATGTTAAAGGTAAAAAAGAACAGAACTTGGTAGATACCCTGGCCATACGTAGTATGAGTAAAGCTATATATACCACTGAAAATATAGGACATTACGGTTTGGCCTTTGATTATTATACCCATTTTACCTCACCAATACGGAGGTATCCCGATGTCATGGTACATCGATTGCTGCAACATTATCTGGATAATGGCCAATCGCCCAAGGAAGAAATTTATGAGGATAAATGCAAACATTCCTCTGATATGGAAGGTTTGGCCGCCAATGCAGAAAGGGATTCCATAAAATACATGCAGATAAAGTTCATGCAGGACCATCAAGACCAAGAGTTCATTGGGGTTATCTCTGGGGTCACCGAATGGGGTATTTATGTTGAAATTATTGAGAATAAATGTGAAGGCATGGTTCGTATACGGGATATAAAAGGTGATTATTATATCTTTGATGAAAAGGAGTACGCCATTATTGGTGAACGGACCAAGAAAACATATCAATTAGGAGATGAGGTGGTTGTTATGGTAAAAAGTACCGATCTTATTAAACGCCATCTTGACTTTTCACTCATCGGAAAGAACGAGTAAAATCGTTTTTTGGAATAGATTTTGTTTAAGTTAGTAAGAAAATACCTAAAAACTGAAACAATGAAAAATTTGGTTGGGCTTGTGGTGCTCTTGTTTGTTTGTCAGACAATGATCGCCCAAGACGATAAAATTACCCAAGATATACAACCTTTTTCAGAATTGAAGGCTTTTGATGGTTTGTCCATTAACTTAATAAAGTCCTCTGAGAACAAAGCTATAGTAACCGGTGCCAATACGAACAATGTGGTTATCGTGAATAACGAGGGCGTATTGAAGATACGCATGCAAATCACCAAGATTTTCAGTGGCTATAGAACATTCGTCGATTTATATTATACCGATAAATTGGTGGTTATAGATGTCAATGAAGATGCACGGATTACTTCAAAAGAGCCTATAAAACAAGATGTATTGGAACTGAAGGCACAAGAAGGAGGTGAACTGGAAATCAATGCGGAAGTGGAACAACTGTTGATAAAAGCGGTTACCGGGGGGGTTATAAAGAGTTCTGGAAGGGCGGATCTACAAGATGTGGCCATCAACACGGGCGGCATTTATGAAGGGAAAAACCTATTCACCAAATTTTCAACCATTAATGTCAATGCAGGATCAAAGGCTGAGATTTATGCCACCGATTACGTAAAGGCATCGGTAAAAGCGGGGGGTGAGGTATTGGTTTATGGTAATCCCGGGAAGATGGAGGAAAAAACCGTATTTGGCGGTATCATAAAAAGAATGTAAAGGCACTCATGTTAGACGATATTCAGGCAGCAATTCCATTAGGCTTTTTATTGAGCTTTATGATTGGTCCTGTTTTTTTTGTACTTCTGGAGACCAGTGCGGTAAAAGGGTTTAGGGCCGCCTTGGTATTTGACTTAGGGGTCATTTTGGCCGATATGATTTTTTTGACCGTAGCCTATTTCAGTAGCTTTCAATTGTTGGAAAATCTGAGTAACCAACCGGGACTATATGTTTTTGGCGGAGTCATATTATTGGTTTATGGCATCACCACCTATTTCAAAACCGAGATTAAAAAGGATAAACCAGCTTTAAGAACCAAAAAAAATGGGTATCTAAGTTTATTCATCAAAGGGTTTTTATTGAATTTCATCAATATCGGTGTTCTGGTATTCTGGCTGGGTATCATAATAGTGGTCGGACCCAGTTTGAACAATGATCCCAACCGCATTATTGTTTTCTTTGCAACAATGCTTACAGCCTATTTAACCACTGATATTTTTAAAATATTATTAGCGAAACAATTAAAGCGAAAACTTACTTATAAACGAATTTCCCAAGTGAAAAAGGGGTTGGGCATAATCCTGATAATTTGCGGTTTGGTATTGATTACCAAAGGGTTTCTACCAAAGGATAAATTCAATATTGAAAAAGGGATTGAACAAATAGAACATATAAGGGAGTGATGCCCATAACTGACTAAAACAAAAAACCCCCTATCATTAGGAGGTTTTTGAGGCATCGAACGGATTCGAACCGTTGTACAAGCTTTTGCAGAGCTGCGCCTAGCCACTCGGCCACGATGCCGTTTTTTAAAGGTGCAAAATTACAAAATCTAAATCGTATTATTTCACAAAAATCGATTTTAATATATTCATGACGATACGCCGTTCAAATAAAAAAATCCCTTTTTGAGATACGTTCTTGAGGCATCGAGTGGACTCGAACCACTATAAAAGTCCTTGCGGGACTTCGTCTATCCATTTCGACCACAATGCCGAGTTAAGGCAAAATTAAAAAAATAAAAAGACAATCCTTTTGCACATCATCTAGTTTTATTGAGAATTATCGAAACACGCTCAACATCACCCCCAATAGGTGGGTTTATTTTAGATACCGATATTTCGGCCTTATTCACGATTTTTATTTCTTTGAAAATGCGATTTATAATTCGTTGTGCCACATGTTCCAAAAGTTTTGAAGGAATGTTCATTTCTTCCTTGACGATCATATTTACGAGAACGTAATCCACCGTATCAGAAAGTTGATCGGAAACCGAAGCTTTCGAGAGGTCGGATTCCAATGAAATATCCACGCGATATTCACTTCCAATGATACTCTCCTCGGTCAGACACCCGTGACGGGCATGTGCCCTGATATTCGTTAATTTTATAACTCCCACAAATTCGTTTTAATGACACAAAATTAAGCCAATCCTATGACTTTGGAGGGCTAAATTGTAGTGAATTCGATCTATGAAATACATTTCTATTTTCTCAGTAAGTACACCTACAATTGCTGATCCCTTGGAAAAGATCAACCCCCAATGTTATGACATGGGTACCCGAACTATAGCCCAAGATCTCATTAAGTATGATCTGATAGGAATATCCGAAGTAAAAATTATTCTTCTTAAGCCCCGCTATCGGTGCAATATAGAGTGGGTCACCTACCTGATCGTTCAAAAAGCGATAGGTCGCCCCGATATAATAATAATCCTCAAATTCATACCATCTGAATTTTACGTTCAAATCAGTAACCGACCTACCATCACTTTCAAATAGCTGGAAGAAAACGGATGGTTCGATCTCCATCTTACTGTTTTTGTTCTTGGTATATCGATAGCCGGTATACGCATAGTAGTTCCGCAATGTATTGGGCTCGAACACAGGATTGAACTTGGTCAAGTCCTTATTCAGAATATTCGATGCATTCAAACTAAAGTAGAATTTATCAAAACGGTACATGACCCCCACATCAAAGTTATGGTTTGTGGTCGCCCTATCGTCGGTAACACTGGGATCGAGCGCATCAAAATTCTCAATATCTATTCGAAATTGATTGAAGTTGTATGATAAACCAAACGATAGGAATTCATCGTCGTACCTATCCAATGTCAAATGGTGGGCAAACGATAATCTCGCCCCCCTTTGTTTGGTTTCCCCATTACTATCATTGTATAACAAAGCACCTATCCCGGATCTTTCACCTATCCGCATATCGGCAGCTAAGGACTGGGTGTCGGGAGCATCTTCTATACCCACCCATTGTGTAAGTCCGTTTACACGAATTTTCACATGGTCCCCGATGCCCGCGTAGGTTGGCGACATCACAAAGGGATTGTCTGCCAAATATTGTGAGAGTTGGGGTATGGTAAGCTCTTGTCCATTTGCGGCCAAAGCACTCACAAAAAGCAGGAATGTCAATAATTTATTGCGCATTATCGTTTTAGGTTAAGTTTAGCGATATAAGGTAAAATGACCTACGAATTCCCGATCATCATTTTCTCCATTTAGTTTGATTACGTACCAGTAATCTCCCGTAGGTAGTTCGGTCCCATGGTATGTACCATCCCATCCCATTGTGTTTACAACATTATCCTCTACCACTCTACCATAACGATCGTAAATAATAATTAGTATTTCAGGGAAGCCTTCTAAATTTCGGGGTATCCAAGTATCATTTTGCCCATCCCCATCTGGGGTAAAGAAATTCGGAATTTCTATATCGATGAACTCCATTGCTATGGAAGCAATCACTTCACATCCTAATTCATCAACTACCCTAACTTCAAAGGTATCGGTCCTGTTAATGAAGTAAGTATTGTCATCTCCGTTATCATCTCCATCAAAATAGAAAGTATATTCACCACTTCCGCCTGTAGCAATTGCCGTAATCTCATTGATATTGATATTCTGCAATTCCAAGGTCAAAGGTTCAAACCCTTGTATTTCAAAATCTATTTGATTTAAACAACCATTTGAATGTACAATGGTCAGTGAGTGCATACCCGCGGAAATGTTCGCAAAATCTGGAGTCAACTGCATATCGGTAGGATCAGTAGAATCCAAAGCATACATAACATCACCTGAAACTGATGGATCCTCCAAAGTTACTAGAATGTAATTGGTAGGGGTGTCACCCATACATTCATAAACTGGTTCCACAGTGGCATTGATATTTTCGCCTGGGGCAACCTCTACTATGATATTGTCCTCACAACCGTTGGCATCCCGTACAAACAATAGATAACTACCTGCCGCCATATCCGTGAAATCAAATTGGTCTTGTACAAAGTTCGATTTGTCATTCAGACTTGTACTATATGGGGCGGTACCTCCCGAAATTGATACTGTAATGGTTCCATTCTCTTCACCGGCACAAATCTCCGGGGTTGAGGAGGCTGATATTTGTATCATGTCAGGTTGACCAATGGTATATTCCAAGATTTCGAAACATCCGTTCACATCCTGTGCAATGACCGTATAATCACCGGGCGCTAAATCGGTAAAGGTATTCAAGGTATCAAATTGATTCAGATTGGGCGAAATAGCATATTGGTATCCACCAGACCCTCCTGATAACGTAACCGTAATACTGCCGTTGGTATCGCCAAAACAAGTAGCATCAATAACATCCTCAGTATAAGTCAAAGGCGTAGGCTCTGTAATTATTACCTCTTCGGCAGGAGCTGTGCAGTCCTCACTGGTCACGTTTACATAGTACGTGCCTGCTGGTAAACCAGCAAACTCACCTAAACTTTGAGGCCCTGCAATACGCGACGCAAGGGTTAATGCGGCATCGGTATACAATGCATACTGATAATTACCTAGACCACCATTAGCACTGGCATATATAATAGCTGTGGCTTCACCATTGCAATTAATAATAGCAGCCGAAGTGTCAACGGTCAATGTTAGCGGAGCAATGTCATTTTCAGTAATCGCATTTGATGCAACTGAAGCACAAGCCCCACCTAAATCACGAACAAAGTATTGATGCGTACCTGCCCCAAGCGTACCTGTCGCTGGCAATGGCATTGGGTTGCTGGTCATTGGATTAAATGTAATATTATCCAAGCTATATTCGTAGGTTCCGCTACCACCAGTCGCACTAAGTTCAAACTCAACACCAGTCATACAGGTTAAAGGATCCGTACGTAACAACGTGGCTTCAATTAACGTAGGTTCGGTGATGGTCACCTGATTGGTTTCCACATCACAATTCCAACCGTCAGAAACCGTAATACTATAGATTCCCGCTCCTAGATTAGTAAAATCAGGACTGGTTTGCTGTCCGGTCGTAAAGGTAATAGTAGCGCCAGAAGCATCGTAATAATTCAATTGATATTCATAAGAACCACTGCCATTAACGACGTTGGTCGCAGATACGTTTCCAGTAGTATCACCATAACAGCTTAAGGCAGTATTCAAAGGAATAGCATTTGCTGTAACCGCAATTGGCATCACCAAAAGATTTGGATAGTTGTTCGTGATGGAACATCCTCCCGCATCAACAACGGTAACGCTATAGTCACCTGCTGATAAGCCCGAGAAGACCGCACTGGATACATCAATCAAGGTATCCGTAACATCACCTGTCACTGTATTGGTCACCGTTATGTCATAAGGAGCAATACCACCTGTTGGATTTACCCTTAGTTCACCTTGATCATTTGTGCATTCTACTGCACCAAGAACGGTTGTAAGTTCTGCTAATGGCATGTCCGGTGATAGAATAGTCACCATATTGGTATCGTCGAAACAGAAAGGTGTTGCAGTTTCTGTAACCCTTATATAATAGTTTCCTCCTGATAATCCAGGTACAGGGAACTGGTAGGGGTCTGAGGTTGCGTTCCCAGATCCGTTTTGAACACTGGTTCCGCCCTGAGTAAACACCTCATAATCATAGGTACCCGTATATCCACTTACGGTAACTTCAATAGAACCGTTTCCATCCCCAAAACAAACTACGGGATCTATAGCAACAGCCGTCACCTCGATCAGATCATAAGGCGCAATTTCATAAGGCAAGGTATCCACATAACAACCTGTGGTAGAATTGGTCACCCTGAACGTATAACTTCCTACTGCGGAAAGATCATAGGATGCACTAGTGCTCGTACTTGCTGTTTGCGTTCCTGTTGCATTGCCTAACGGCAAAAGTTCAAAAGTGTACACATCCCCTGGTGCTGCGGTCTCGACCACCGAAATGGTGATTTGCTCAACACCAGTTGTGCAGTTTACGGCCGCGTCCTGTATGACCGTCGCCGTAAACGTATTCAACGGATCGATTGGTTGTGTTGGTAAGTTCACGGTACAGCCATTCGCATCCCGAACAACGATATCATAATTGCCGGCCACTGTGGTTTCATAAGTAAACACATCCCCGCCTGTTGGTAAGAATGCACTACCATTAACACTATAGTAGTAGTCGGTAGTACCCGTTCCTGTAGTGATGGTCACTTCGATACTGGCCAATTGCCTAGCGTTGTTGATATCGCATGCAAAAGGAACAACATTGGTGATATTGGCAACCAACGCAAGCGGTTGGTCGATGGATACTTGATCGGTGGCCACACAATTTCTATTTGAGGTCACGGTAATATCGTAGGTTCCAAAAGGAAGCCCAGTAAATAGGTTTGTACTTTGGGTCCATGTCGACGTACCGTCTGTAATTTCGTAGGAATAAGGCGGATTATCATTGACGCCTGTTGCTGTTGGAGCCATATTGATGGTAATGGTACCATCGGAGCCTCCAAAACAACGTACATCGGTCCAATCCGTAGCCAACAAGGTTACAGGTGTCGCTTCTTCCAGCGATATTGGAATAGCAATACTACAATTAGGAGTTCCCAAGGTAGTATCGGTTATCCTAACGATATAGTCACCAAAGGCTACCCCAAGGAATTGGTTTCCAGTTGGTAGGATACCGGTTGGAGTTAAGTCAGAGCGCAGCAATTCGACCGTATTGGCACCAGAACCACCATTGACCGTAAATTCAATTACGCCATCATTTGCCAAACATGTAGGTTGTGTCAAAACAACGGCACTTGCTGTCAATTCGGGTTCAATAGTTATGTTTTCAACATCAGTACAGCCATTCGCATCCCTTATTTCGATGGTATGGGCTCCCGCTGCAAGACCTGTATAAGTATATGGGTAGCTTGCAATACTTTGGAAAGCGCCTCCATTTAAACGTATGGTGTATGGCGCCACACCGGTATTGATGGCATCCAAGGAAACTGTAATTCCGAAACTACCTTCACTGGCGCATTCATCATCTAGGGCCAAGGAGATGTCCGGAGAGGTATCCGTATCTATGGTTATGGCCAATGGGGTTGCGATCAGGCATCCATTCGCATCCTGGACATAGATATCCCAGTTCAGGCTTGTAACCGGATCCAGTTCCACGGTATTGTCATATGGATATACCCCTGGATTACCGGCCCCACTTATGGAAGCACCGTAATTGTATGGTCCTGTCCCTCCTGTGGCCTGTACCGTAACGATTGCGTTCGCTTCATTACAGTTCGCGTTCACATTGCTGATCAAGGTCAAAGCCAATGGTTCCGGGGCATCGATGGTCACGTTGTTCGAAGTGCCGACACATTCGGGGAATGCCGTTTCGGTAATCTGCACCGAATAGGTTCCCGCGGGCAATGTTGCGGCCACATTGAACGTGTATGGGTCCGTAGCGGCGTTGTCGGAACCTGCGGCCCCTGCCACGAAAGCACCCGTATTGTTTAATACCTGGTAATTGAACGTACCCGTATATCCTGAAACGGTAACTTCGATCGTTCCGTCCGCGCTGTCGCTACAAGTAGCATCCGTGATTACGGCAGCGGTAACATCCATAAGGTCATAAGGGGCTATAACATGCTCGACAATGACCGAACAGTTGGTAACGGTGTCCGTGATTTCATAAATATAGGTTCCGGGCATGGTCAACACGATATTGGTCGGGTCTGCCACAACGTTGCCACTCGGCAATTCGGTATAGGCGTATGTGCCCGAACCGTTCGAGGGGACTATTTCTATTATCTCCTGTCCGTTGACACAATCGATGGGAGCGGATGTCCTGTTTACAACGGCCGTAACTTCCTGCATGATCGGAACAGGAACGATTTCGGTATCCGAACAACCGTTGGCGTCCCGAACGACCACGTTCACATCCGGTGAGCCGAAAGGAACTTGGTACGTGGCGGTAGTTGCCGTATTTCCAGGTTGGAAAGTGGCACCATTATCGAAACTGAACACATACGGTCCGGTTCCCGAAGGATTCCCTGGGGTAGCGTCATTTATCGAAACGGTTATCGTACTTGCCGGATCATCACAGCTGAAGGCCGAGGCCGAGGCGGTAATGTCCAACAGGGTCGGTTCATTTATGGTGATAGGCAATGTATCCTCACATCCTTTGGCGGAAATGACCGTTACGTTATAAGCGTTTTGGGTAAGTCCGGTAAACACATTGGATGGTTGTGTCGTTGTCCCACCATCAAGACTATAGAGGTATGGGGTGTCGATATTTCCAGCAATCAGGTTCACGGTGATCGTACCGTCACTTCCACCGAAACAAGCAACATCTGTTTTTTCCAATGTGAATGTTGGGACCACAGGGGCCGGCAACGTTATGGTGACCGGGGTCGTACAGTTCGTGATCACGTCCTCTACCTCAAAGGTATAGGCCACTGAATGTGTCAATCCTGTAAATATACCCGTGGCATTTGTTGGTCCTGCCGGGGTTGTTTGTGTATAGCTGTAGTTACCAGCCCCGGAACCACCATTGGCGGTAACGGTGACCTCACCGGAATTTGCGGGATCGCAATTATCGGGGGCCGTTATGTTGGCCATCAGGGTCAATGGGGGATAGATCGTAATATTTTCGGTCTCACTACATCCGTTCGCATCGGAAATGGTAAACGTATGGGCGCCCGAACTCAGGTTCGAGATCGTCATAACGTTCCCGACCATGGTCAAACCTCCTGCAGCCTGTGGCGCCGCGCCATCGATACTGATCGTATGTGGCAGCAATCCAACGGCACCCAAGGTGATGTCCACGGAGAACGCCCCCTCTAGAGCGGTACATTGGTCGTTCAAAACGACACTTATTGCCGGCGTTGGATCTTCTGTAATCGTTACATCCAAAGCAGGTGATATACAACCATTGGCATCTTGGGCGTAAACGTCCCAGACCAAACTTGTTGCAGGGTTTAATGTAAAAGTAGATCCCTCTGGGAATACTCCGGGCGCACCTGCCCCATCAACCACAAAAGCGTAGGTATAAGGTCCGGTTCCACCACTTGCACGAACGGAAACCTCGGCATCATCATTACAGTTGGCCGCAACTTGACTTACAAGATTGAGGGCAACAGGCGTTGGTTCTAGGATCCTAAACGTGGTTGTATTGCTACACGATGGAAACGTTGATTCATCAACAAATAAAACATAGTCACCTGGTGGAATTTGAGTTACAGAAAAGCTTTGAGGGCCTCCTGCTGGTCCAGGACCTAATGTTCCCACATATGTTCCAGGACCGACTACGGGGGTGTTGGAAATTGCATTCAAGACTTCATAGTCAATACTGGTTACTCCAATATCGTAATTGTCTACTGTAAAAGTCATTGTACCATCATCTGCAGCGGTACAGGAAATGTCAGTTGTGTTATCTACGACTACCGAAATTCCTGATAATGGAGGAATAATCACTTCTTGATAACTCGTACAAAAGTTGACATTATCAATTGCCTCTATAATATAGGTCTGTCCTGGATTGAGTCCATTAAACGTTGCTACTTGTGTATCTGGAGGAGTAGTTGTTACGGAGTTAGGGGGTGTTCCTATATTATATATAGAGAAAGTATAATTTCCTGAACCACCTGAAGCCGTTATTATGGCCGTCCCACCTGTTGGACAATCTGGAGGTGGAATATTGGCCGTTAAAGTCAAGTATGGGTTAGAATGCACCCTAACGGAACCAAGGTCACTTTCGCAGCCATTAGCATCCACTATGCGGACATAATAATCACCAAAATCTACACCGTCAAACGAATGTGAAGTACTTGCGGTAGTAGTGGGGTTCGGATCACCGCTGCCCAAAACCACAATGTTGTTCGCGCTATCATAAAGGGTATAAGTAAAATTAGCCACTCCACCTTGTGTTATAGTGACATCCACTCCACCAAGGTTGTTTCCAATCCCTGGGTTACAGGTTACGTCACGAGCAGACATGTTGGCTAGTATTTGTAATGGTTCCCCGACTATTGCATTTCCTGTGAACTCACATCCCCTGGCATCCCTTACCACGAACGGATAACCGGCGGCATTGGCCGTTAGGCCGGAATAGGTGGTTGTTGATGTAAACGGACTGCCATCGAAACTTATGGTATAGGGGGCGGTACCGAAATCGGTATCGATATCGATAAGCACGGAACCATCTGCCCCACCGAAGCAGGCGACGTCCGTGACAACGGGCGTGGCTTGGGGGGTAACTGTTGGTGATATTACAATTTCATTGGTTTCTACTGTACAATTCTGTGAATCGGTAATTAGAAATTGATAGGTACCTGCGGCAGACGCCCCACTATAGGTAAAACTGCTGCCAACTAAGGCCGTTGTAGCCCCATAGCCTCCACCATCTACTTGAACTTGATAAGTTGTGTAAGGGATGTATCCTCCACTTATGGCAACGTCGATATCGGCGTTAGCCGTACACAATAGATCTTGGGTCAATAATGCCGTCGCCGCCAATTGTGGTTCAATAGTTTCGGTAATTACATTGGACGTACATCCGTAGGCATCGGTGACCTGAATGTCGTAAGTACCCGGGGCAAGGCCTGATATTGTAAAAGGATTCCCGACAGCTGCAATCTGCGAACCACCATTGATCGTGTAAACGTAAGGCGCTACACCATCCGTGACATTCACTACAAGGGAAGCTTGGTCCGTGCCATCATAGCACAGATCGGAAGGTCCAAATGCGATTGAGGGTGTTTGTGCCGGATCTATGGTGATCGGTTTATCGACGATACAACCCCCTGCATCGCGCACATAGATAGTATAGGTACCTGCAGGTACGTCCGAAAAGGTGTTTGAACCTTGGTATGCGTATACTATGGCGGGACCAACGGTGTTTTCCAGTTGATACTCATAACCTCCCCATCCACCGAGCGGGGTTACCGTTATCGTTGAATTCTGTATACAGGTAACATCGGTATTGGCAAAGGTGAAATCCAAGGCTGCTGGCGGATTGCTTATCGTAGCGGTGGTCGTGGCCGTGCAACTGGTGGTATCGTCGGTGATCGTTATCGTATAGATGTCCGCACCTAATCCCGTAACCGGTGTTGGCGTTAGTCTATTGATGTTATTTTCCGATTGAACAACGACCGCACTGCTGTTTTCAACAGTATAGCTATAGGTAGATGCAAAATCGTTTACGACAAAAGTGAATGCTCCGTCCGAGTCCCCGAAACAGCTCACATTATTGGTAAGTTGTGAAAGGACCTCAACCCTTGGGATATCGACAACGGTGTAACTTTCTTCTAGTTCACAGCCTTTTGCATCAGTGACCTTGAACGTATAGGTATCGGGGGCCAAACCGGTAAACACACCGGTGGCGGCTCCTGTTGTATTGGCGGTTGCCAAGGCAGGGGCCGTGATCTCGTAAACAAAGGGGGCGTTCCCGTCAACGACCGTTACTGTCACTTCGGAAAGAACAGCAGGGCATACCAGTGCCGAGGCACTGAAGGTAAGGTCCGTTGGTGGATCCAATGGGTCAATGACAATGGCCGGCGTTTCGGCCGTACAACCGTTAAGATCCTTGACCGTTATGGTATAGGTCCCGGCAGTAATATTGGTGTTGAAAGTATCACCTGGTTGGAAATTCACTCCGTCAATACTAAAGGTATATCCAGGAGTGCCTCCTGAATAGTTGATAACCTGTAAGGTTGCCGTTGGGTTGACACAGGTGTAATCCTGAGCCAGATCGATCGTTCCCGGTATTAATGCAGCAGGGGCTGTCAAAGTGACACTATCGCTGGTCACACATCCTTTGGCATCGGTCACCGAATAATTGTATGTCCCATCTGAAAGACCGGAATAGGCTGTCTGTGTTGAGGGAGCGCTGCCATCAAAAACGATTTGATAGGGAGCACGACCTCCTGAAATTTGTAATTCAACCACACCATCCGCGCTCGTTGCACATAAAGGATCGGTCAAAACTTCAACCACGCTTGGTGAGGCATTGTCCGATACTACGATTTGGTTAGTGGTCACTGTACAGCTCTCCGCGTCGGTGATTATAAATTCATAAGTTCCCGCGTTCGTTGTCAAAAACGAAAATGGGATGCTAGGCACCGGTGTGCTGGCTTGAACTATGGCCCCATCACGAATTACCTCATAGTTGAAAGCAGGATTTCCCCCAGTAATATTAATGCTGATTTCCGCATCTGGGGATATACTACAATCCAAATCTTTTACCAAAGTGGCTGCAGCGGTCAGCGTTGGAAAAACATCAATAGAGGCTGTCGCAGTACAGTTTTTACTATCAATGACATCAATAGTATAGCTACCAGGTCCTAAACCTGTAAAATCAACATCGCTTTGATAAGCACCTCCATTTAATCGGTATTGAAATGGCGCTACGCCTCCCGAAGTAACATTGGCAGTCAATGTTAGTCCGGTTGTACTGTCATAGCATAAACTATTTGCCGTCACGGACAAGACTGGAGCGACTGTTGGGGAAAGGCTGAATGTTTCGGTTGTTTCGCAACCTCCAGCATCTCGGACAGTTACGATATAATTTCCGGAAGTATCCGTTAAACCCGTAAAGGAGTTCGAGCTTTGGGGCCCTCCGACCAAGGCGCCGGATGGATCTTCCAATTCATATTCATATCCACCCCAACCGTCTACGGCGGTTATCGTTACAGACCCAGGAACCGTTCCCGAAACGGAACAACTAAGGTCTATAACACTTAAATTCGAGATAGTCAGCGCCGCTGGTGGTGTTGCTACTGTAATATCGGTAGTGGCCGTACAATTGGTGTTCGTATCAGTAACGATTATCGTATAAGTCCCTGACGCAAGCCCTGTCAAAGGTATCGAATTGGCAGTTTCTGCCGTACCAGAGAAGGATATCGGACCCGTAACGGTATAATCATAGGAAGCTGCAAAATCAGCTATGTTAAATGTAATTGCCCCATCAGATAGACCAAAGCATGAGATATTATCGTCTAATTGACCACTAACGGATATGGGGGCTATTGGGGTTATGGTATAACTTTCCTCATAGGCGCATCCTTTGTTGTCTATTACCCTAAAAGTATAGGTGTCAGGAGAAAGATTATCAAAAGTAGCGGTATTTCCAGAAATGGATGTGGCTGCGATTGCTGATGGTGCAATGATATCAAAAACAAAAGGCGTATTTCCATCTAGTACCGTTACTGTTACGTTTGAAGTCTGCAAAGGGCAGTTGGGCGGTGTTGACGTAAAAGACAGGTTGCTGGGTTCATTAAGGGGGTCGAGTGTAATAGGGCTTGTTGGGAATACACAACCATTGGCATCCCTTACTGTAATAGTGTATGTTCCATCGGTCAAGTTTTCAAACCTATGGGCATTTGGCGTGGTATCTGGAATAAATGTTACGCCATCAATACTGTAGGCATACGGCCCTGTACCTCCAGACACGTTTTGAGCTTCGATAATTCCGTCTTGTATACATGTGTAATCATCAATAAGCACAGAATTTGCGGATAGCGCGTTTGTTGGTGTAGAAATCGTATAGTTTTCGAAGTAATCACAGGAAGCACTTCCCTTTCTTTGGTTAATTACGATTTCGTAATTGCCAGAGGCCAATCCAGGAAAATATCCTGATGTATTAGAGTCTATGGCGTTGCCAAGATTATAATTGTCTGGATCAAAACCAACTCCATCGAATAGGTAAAAGGTAAGTTGATACCCATGGGAATCAACCAAGTTGAATTGTATTACACCTGTTGAATCACCGAAACATTGTACATCTAATACTGATGTTGGATCAAATTCTGCCGCTGGTTGAAATTCGATGGTCACGGTATTTGAGATCGCATAACAGCTGTTTCTGTCGATAACTACGAAAGTGTAATCACCAGGCTCAAGAATATCGAAAATAACACTTGTCTGAAACGCAGAAGGTGGAATATCATTTATGCTAGGGTACGATGTTATGGTTGTACCAGCCTCATCAACATATTCCCAAATAGCGTAGGTATGGGGTGTTTGACCACCATTTGAATTCATTTGAATATTCCCTTCCTTACAGGTTATATGCTGTGAAATCTGTGCGGTTAATTCCAGATCATTTTCGTCAATAATAGTGATTTGTTCACTGTAGGAACAGCCATCATCGGTATTTACATAGGCGATATAATCACCGGGATTTAAACCTGTGAACGTGAAATTGTTATTTGTCTGTGCCAGCTCGTCATCGACCAAGGTGCCGAG
>NZ_JBATHS010000124.1:0-2402 GCF_049667165.1 Maribacter sp. | reverse complement strand
AGACGGGGAAGACCTACCTTATCAGATAGGATCCGATGAGGCCCTTGCGCTTTCCAAAGATATTCCTCTGCTCATAGGTACTGCGAAGAATGAATTTGCACCTTTTGCCAATATGCGGTTTGTTGGGGCCTCAGAGGAAGCCATAATGGCCCATATCGAGGAGACATATAAGGAAAAAGCGGACAGTTATATAAAAGCGGTTAAAAAAGCATATCCCAATGATACCGACGCCAAGGATTTATTGGATATTGACACCATGTTCCGTCCAGGGGCGGTCGCACAAGCCAATGCCAAATCAGGACTTAATGGTGGTGCTCCGGTATATATGTATTTGTTTACCTGGCAATCTCCCGTTTTTGATGGTAAATACAAAGCCTTGCATTGTATGGAGCTTCCTTTTGTTTTTGATAACATTGCCTTAGCCAACCAAATGACAGGTGGAGGGCAGGATGCCCAAGTTTTGGCCGACAAAATGAGCCGGGCCTGGATTAATTTTGCCAAGACAGGAAATCCCAATCATGATGGTCTACCAGAATGGCCACAATACGATACTGCCCAGACGGCGACCATGCATTTCGACACCACTTGCGAGGTGAAACCGCAATTGGACAAAGAATTATTTCAACTCGTGCAAGAAAATCAATAACCGGAATAAAATTCTCATATGAAATCAATAAAAACAAATTTAACGATAGGAACCATAGTCATTTCATTGCTATTGGGCAGCTGTAGCGAAAAATTTACAACAGAACAAAATGACGGGTATGTAAGCGTTCTTAACAAAGATGCAAGTACTTTGGGATATCATCCCGAATCAGGTATAAAACTGCTGACTGTTGATCGATATGCCTTTAAAGACCTCAATAAGAACGGAGCATTGGATGCATACGAGGATTGGCGTTTGTCAGCTGATGATCGGGCAAAGGATCTGGCCTCAAAATTGACTTTGGAGGATATTGCCGGACTTATGTTGTACAGTTCACATCAATCCATCCCCGGGGCAAGTCGAGGTTTTGGTTCATCGAATTACAACGGAAAACCTTATCCTGAAAGTGGGGCTATGGCCAGTGATTTATCCGACGAACAAAAGAATTTTTTAAAAGACGATCATTTAAGGCATGTTTTGATCACAAGGGTAGAAACGCCAGCTATAGCAGCCCAATGGAACAATAATGCGCAAGCGTATGTCGAAGGCATTGGTTTTGGAATTCCTGTGAATACCAGCTCAGACCCAAGACATGGCAGTGATTCGTATGCGGAATTCAATGCCGGTGCCGGTGGGGCCATTTCAATGTGGCCAGGAACTTTGGGTATTGCTGCCTCTTTTGATCCGGCATTAATGAAACAGTTTGGAGAAATCGCATCCAAAGAATATCGTGCGTTAGGTATTGCTACAGCACTCTCACCCCAGATTGATTTGGGCACGGAACCCCGATGGAGCCGTTTTGATGGTACCATGGGCGAAGATCCTGATTTGACCACGGACATGGCCAGGGCTTATGTTGATGGGTTTCAATCGACCCAAGATGGGGATTGGGGTCTTGAAAGTGTAAATGCCATGGTAAAACATTGGCCCGGTGGTGGACCCGAAGAAGGAGGTCGTGATGGTCATTTTGGGTACGGCGCCTATGCGGTTTACCCTGGTAAAAATCTTAAAGATCATATGCAGCCCTTTACCCAAGGAGCATTCAAATTGGCAGGACCTACCAAAATGGCATCCGCTGTAATGCCTTATTATACCATTTCAACAGGTGAAGGTGAAGCGGTAGGAAACGGTTTCAACAAGTATTTGATCACCGATGTATTAAGAGGGGAATATAATTATGATGGCGTGCTTTGTACAGATTGGGGAATTACCAGGGATGTTTCCGCTGTGGACAAGTTTGAAGGTAAAAGCTGGGGTGTAGAAACCTTGACCGAAGCAGAGCGACATTACAAAGCCATTATGGCGGGGATGGATCAATTCGGAGGTAACAATGCCATGGGTCCAGTATTGGAAGCCTATAAAATGGGTGTTGCCGAACATGGGGAAGATTTTATGCGTGAGCGATTTGAAGCTTCTGCCGTACGTTTGTTGAAGAATATTTTTAGGGTTGGACTATTTGAAAATCCATATTTGGATGTTCAAAAGACCGAAGTGACGGTAGGGAATCCTGAATTTATGCAGGCCGGTTTCAATGCACAATTGCGTTCTGTGGTCATGTTAAAAAACAATGGACAGACATTGCCAATTGCGACAAAAAAGAAAGTGTACATTCCAAAACGCTATATCGCCCCCAGTACCAATTGGTGGGGCATAGTTACTCCTGGAAGATCGGAATCCCCATTTAATTTAGAGGTTGTTTCAAAGTATTATGAGGTAGTCGAGAACTCTCAGGATGCCGATTTTGCCTTGGTCGGCA
>NZ_JBATHS010000123.1:0-1905 GCF_049667165.1 Maribacter sp. | reverse complement strand
ATCCGAACTTAAGTAAAGTGGCGAGTAAAATAAGTATGATAATCGAAAGGGCAAGCGTTGATTTTATAATGCGGTTAAGTTGATATTTAACCAGCAATTTGGAGTAGAACAAGGAACTGAGCAATGCTGCAGCGGCAACTAATATATACCCCAAAGGCAGTTGTTCCGCACCCAGTTCAGAAAGAAAAATCGAATTGACCGTGGGTTTGATGATCAGCAACACGGAAATTATGATAAAGATGTAGCTAAACATAAAAAGGGAGATTTTGTATTCTCCCTTTCTAATATCAAAAAAGTGCTGCGCTAGTTTATAAATCATAAAATCAATTCGGGAAATCTAAACCCCAATCTCAAATTACGGGTTTTTTAAGTACTTTTTCTATAGGTTTCACCAGATTTCTTATTATCTGTTCCCCATTGGCATCATCGATAAGAGCTACCAGAATATACCTCCGGCTGGGATCTTTGCCCCACACCAATATAGAATCGGAATGGTAGGTTTTCCACGAACCTGATTTTCTAAAAAGTCGCGCATTGGGGGCTACCTTATCCAAAGTGTTCACGAACTTATGGTGCAGTTCAGGGTTCTCCATAATCGTCAACATCTGTTTTGACCTTTTTTCGTTGACCAATTTTCCGTTGGCGAGCAGGTAATAAAAACGACACACTTGGCTTACCGAAGCTGCATGGCTCAAGTTTTTAATCGGTTCACGATTCGTGTCACCCCCGCCGCCATAACGTTTGCCCACCCAGAGTCCGCCACCATTTTCCTCGTCATAAAAGGCATATCTTGGACTGGTCATTACGGATTCTATTTTGTCATAACCTACACGATCGATCATTCTGGTTGATGCGGCATTGTCCGATTTGCTAATCATCAAACGCATGTCTTTTTTGACCTCAGGGGTTTCTTTCAATTCCCCTTTTTCAATGGCATCCATGGCGGACAATAAAATGGCGATTTTAGGCAAGCTGGCAGCATACATCATGTAATTGCCATTGATTCTTGCAAATCTTACTTTTTCAGGATTGCTCAAATCAACGACACCCACGGCCATTTTCTTTGAGGCAATCAGATCGGCCCATTCTGAATTGTTCATAATCTCAGTTTCCAAACGTGACTGTAACGACGAGTCGACCATTTTAGAAAGCGGTTTTATTTTTTCATTGGCGATTTTAATAGGCAAGCCTTGTTGAGGATACGAAAATGAAGCCAACACCAAGGTGAAAAACAAAGGGATTATTCTCATATATTCTATTATAATTTAAAAATGTAGCCAAAATTAGTCAATCCGCTAATGTGCAATATGTTAAATGTTGTGTTGGGAACAACTTTGAAAACACCAATAGTTTGAGGGTTTTTAGGGAAAATCCCATTTTTAATTGTTAATATTTTCTATAATGCGCTCCCCTTTACTATCCAATCATTGGAAATCGAGGTCAAGATAAGCTAATAATACATTCGTAATGGTCGATTGTTAGATAACCCTTTGTCAAGTGATAGGGGTATTGAGGAAGGTTCGTGGTCGATCGTAATCTCTATCATGGAAAAAAGCAAGCTATATTTTTTAGCCTGCTTCGTTTTCAACTTTTTGTTGATTTATTCGTGATCGCGACAGGATTACCTTCGGTGTTCCTTGGCACTCCGTGCTGAAAATCAACAAAAGAAAACGCTACATCCAAAAAACAAAAGCAAGCTATGTTTTTTAGCCTGCTTTGTTTTCAACTTTTTGTTGATTTATTCGTGATCGCGACAGGATTCGAACCTGTGACCGTCTGCTTAGAAGGCAGATGCTCTATCCAGCTGAGCTACGCGACCATTTTTAATTACAGGCTTTCGAGGGTCAGTTACGAAAGCATGTGCTCTATTTCTGACGATTGCCTTCGGCAATATCAGAATCCTGA
>NZ_JBATHS010000122.1:0-9337 GCF_049667165.1 Maribacter sp. | reverse complement strand
ATTAAAACCTTAGTCGGTGCCTGGTTGGGAGATGACCCTGAAATTAATGAGCGGGAAATTGAAGGACTTATTCAATTGACCAATGAAGGTTTTGTTGATATTGCAGCCGTTGGTAACGAAGTGTTATATAGAAACGATTTGAATGAGGATGAATTAATAGGTTTCATTGAACGTGTAAAGGCAGAACTACCAGAGGGCATTCCTGTGGGTTATGTAGATGCGTACTATGAGTTTAGTGCACATCCTCGAATTACAACCTTATGTGATGTTATTTTAGCCAATTGCTATCCCTATTGGGAGGGCTGTCCGTTTGAATATTCCTTAGGTCATATGCAACAGATGTTTGGACAAGCCACACATGCCGCCAATGGCAAAAAAGTGATCATTACTGAGACGGGGTGGCCAAGTCAAGGAACAGGATTAAAAGGTGCCCAGCCATCAGCAGAAAATTCGATGAAATATTTTATCAATGCCCAAGTTTGGTCTGCGAAACAGAATATTGAGATGTTCTACTTTTCTTCTTTTGATGAATCATGGAAAGTTGGTCCTGAAGGTGATGTTGGGGCGTATTGGGGACTTTGGGATAAGGATGAAAAATTAAAATTTTAGATAGAATAAATAGTTCAATAGTAACGTTTACCAATAGTGTATGAAATATACTGAAGAATTACAAATTGAACCGGGAAAGGCTATATGTTATTCCGGTTTTAGGGAAGGACAAATGCCTGGAGGAAAGGTCCCTACGTATGAGCAGATAAAAGAAGACCTTTTAATACTTCAAAAGCATTGGAAATACTTAAGATTATACGATTGTGATGCGCATGCCGAAATTGTATTAAACGTTATCCAAAAAGAAAATTTTGATTTTAAAGTAATGCTTGGGGCTTACATAGTTGCGGAGGCAAACAATTATGGTTGCCCTTGGGGAGGAACATATTCTGAAAAGCAACTTGCCAAGAACAAGTCGGTAAATATTGCTCAGATTCAAAAATTGATTCATTTCGCGAATAAATATCCAGATGTAATTTTCTCACTATCAGCAGGTAATGAAGCTTGTGTAGACTGGACCGATCATTATGTGCCCGTTGAAAGTGTCATTACCTATGTGAGAATGATAAAAAAAGAAGCCAAACAACCAGTAACATTCTGTGAAAACTATCTTCCTTGGTTGGATAAGCTTAAAGATTTGGTTGATGAGGTTGATTTTATTTCTATTCATACCTATCCTGTATGGGAATACAAGCACATTCATGAGGCATTAGAATACACAAAACAGAATTATTATGCTGTGGCCGACACCTATCCGAACAAGCCCGTGGTAATAACCGAGGCAGGATGGACAACTTTTTCGAACGGAAAAGGCATCTGCCCGAGTAATGTAAGTGAGGAACACCAACAGATGTACTACAATGACTTGGTTGCGTGGTGCGAAGAGGATGATATTCTTACCTTTGTTTTCGAGGCTTTTGATGAACCTTGGAAAGGATCGGGAGAAGTGCTTGAGCCTGAAAAACACTGGGGATTATTTAAGGTAGATAGGACTCCAAAATTGGTAATGAAAGCATATTTTTCAGATCAATTGATTAAAAAATAGTTTTCATTAGTAAAAGGAAACCTTCTATACTTTCTAAAAGCGCTGGGTAGTTTGTGTATGCTTTGCGTATGGATTTTTTAGGCTTGTCAAAATTACGGGAGTACTTCACGAACTCATATGACTTTTATCATACTTTTTTGCGGTTAATCTGATTATTTTAGAAAGGAATTTAAAAGCGTCGGATCATGAAAAAAGGAACTCCAGTCTCGGCAATAATGACTAAAAAGGTTATTACTTTAAATACCTCTGACAATCTTGAAAAGGCCGAACATTTATTCAGAAAACATCATATAAGGCATATACCCGTAGTCATAGGATCTAAGATTATCGGCATGTTGAGTTATACGGATTTATTGCGGATAAGTTTTGCCGATGCCGTTTATGAGGATGAGGATACCGTAGACTCCATGGTATACAATATGTTCAGTATTGAGCAAGTGATGGCCAAGAATCTAGTCAGTGTTTCATCGAGTACTATGGTAAAGGATGTGGCCGAACTGCTTTCAAAGCGGGAGTTTCATGCCATACCTGTCGTTGATGATGGTACGCTAGTCGGAATGGTAACCACCACAGATCTTATCAATTTTTTATTGCAGCAATATGAAGACTAGGTTCTAGGATGCTATTCTTCCTCCGATGTGCTTTCTGTGGCTTCATCATTTTCATCTTTCTCTAAATGATGTTGCATGATGTTCAGTTTTTTCAGTTTGGCCTTCCAACTTTCCAACGCTTCTTTTTGCTTTTCTACCTTTTTGACCACATCCTGTACCAAGGGATTATCTTCAGAGGCATTGGAGAAAAATTGCAGGTTGTTCTCCAATTGGCGTAGGTCATTTTTGCTTTCATCGATCTTTTTACGGATAAATGAACGTTCGTTGGCGATGGCATAATCATTTTCTGACTTGGCCAGCTGTTGAATTTTGTTACCATATTTCAAAAGTTCGGATTCGTGCCTGCTCACATCCAATTTCTTGAAAATGGCATCCAAAATGATGTTGAACTTCTGATTGATGTTCTTTTTGTTAAAAGGCACCCGGCCATAGGTTTTCCATTCATCTATAAATGATTTTATCGATGCTAGATCTTTGTCTCTTTTTCCGGATAATTCAAAAGCCTTTAAACGTTCGAGACAGGCATTCTTTTTGTCAAAACTTTCCATTTCATCCTTATGGGCCTCATTTTTAAGCGCATGTAAACGGTCAAAATAATGGTTGCATGCTCCTTTGAAATCCTTCCAGATCTTATCGGAATACTTACGGGGTACATGACCGATTTTCTTCCATTCGTTTTGAATACGCTTCATTTCGGAAGTGGCCGAATCCCATTCTTCACTATCCTTCAAGGAAATGGCAAGATTCAACAATTCACGCTTTTTGTCAAGGTTTTCCTGTTGCTCCTTTTTGAGGTTTTTGTAGTAGGTGTTTTTGCCTCGATTAAAGCTTCTGACTGCTTCCTTAAAATCTGCCCACGTCTGTTCGTTGACCTTTTGTGGTACCTTGCCGGCCTTAAAAAAGGCATCGCGAAGTGCCTCGATTTGTTTTATTTGTTGTTGAAGGGTTTTATGGTTGTTCGCAACGTCGGCGGCGATTTTCTGAATGGCATTTATGATTTCTTTCTTTTTTTCAAGATTCTGTTCATAAACTTTATCAAGATCATTATAATAATCCTGCCTTCTTTGGTGCAGCACCTTAGTGGCCTTGCTAAATCGTTCCCATATTTCTTCTCGATGCGCTGAATCTACGGGACCAATATCCTCTTTCCAGATTTTATGCAAGGTCTGTAATTCTCGAAATGCCTTATTAAGATCTTCCTCTTGTTCCAAGGCCTCTGCCTGTTCGACCAATTTAATTTTTTCTTCCAGGTTATGCTTGAAATCCAGGTCGCGCAATTCGCGGTTTATATGCAGAAAATCATAGAAAATCTCAATATGATGGTGATAGGTTCGCCAAACATCATTATAGTGGTTGCGGGGTACAGGACCTGCATTGCGCCAATTTTCCTGGACCTCTTTAAATTGTTTGTAGGTAGTGTTGATATCTTCTTCTACATTGACCAAACCTTTAAGCTCTTCGATAATCGATAATCTGTTCGCCAGGTTCTCCTTTAAGCTGTTTTCAAGGGATTTGTAATATTGATTTCGTTTTTCACGATATTCCGAATAGACTTCGTTGAACTGTCTCTTTGCAATCGAGTTATACTTAAAATCCAACTCATTACCGCCATTGTTAATGAAATCCTCTTTTTTCTCTTCAAGAAATTCCTCGAATTTCAGGTCAAACTCGTATTTAATACCATCGATATGTTTTTTAATGGCCTGTACTTTTTCATTTTTAACCAAGCGTTGTAACTCGCCCACCAAATTTTCCATTGACATGGCGTGGTAATCCAAAATGGGTATATGGTGTCTTTGGTGGTTGTCCTGGTCCTCGGCATCCTCGGCATTCGATTCGTCTATCTCTTCTAGGACTTCATCTTCTTTCCCTTTTGTTCCCTTTTCGGATACCGGCTCGGAGGGTTCCTTTTCAGTTACCACCGGTTCGGAAGTTTCCTTTTCGGATTCTGATTCGGAAGTTATTTCCTTTTCGGATGCTGGTTCCGTAGGTTTCTTTTCGTGTTCCGTGTTTAAGGATTCAGGGTTAGTTTCCGAATTTGAATTTTCTGTTAGATTTTCAGTGCTTTTCTCCGAGTGCTCTTCGGTAGTTTCTGAATATTCCCCACCACCTACAGTTTCCTGTAGTTCTTGATCTTTTTCTTCTTGCATTATAAATCGTGTTAGTTCTGCTTAAGAATGCTTATGTAATATACTAACAACCGAATGAATACCAAAGCTTATACTTGTTCTTTTTTGGGCAGGTTCTTATGAGTTCCAGATTTCCCAAGCCTTTTCGGCCTGTAACTCTAGCATCCTTAACCCATTACTGATCGCTGCCCCTTGCTTTTCGCCTTCTTGAAGAAAGGCCGTTTTTTCGGGATTATAGATCAAGTCGAAAAGGAGGTGCTTTTCTGTGATAAGATGATAGGGCAGGGCTGGTTTTTCCTCGATTTTGGGATAGGTACCCAAGGGAGTGCAATTCACCAGAACCGTATATTTTTTCATTGTTTCCTCAGCCAATTCATGATAGCCGATTTGATTTGCAGAAGGCATTCTAGAAACGAATTTAAATGGTATGTCCAATGCATCGAATACAAAGGCCACGGCTTTTGATGCACCGCCCGTACCCAAGATCAAGGCCTTTTTATGATGCTTTTTCAAAAAGGGCCTTATCGCTTTCTTAAAGCCATAACAATCCGTATTATAGCCTTTTAGCCCTTTTTTCGTGAATCTGATGGTGTTTACGGCCCCTATTTTTTTTGCCTTTTTATCCAAGGAATGCAGGTAGGGGATAACGGCTTCCTTATAGGGTATGGTAACATTAAGTCCTTTTAGATTTTCAGTATGGGCTACAAGCTCTTGAAAATCCTCGATTCGGGACAAGTCAAAGTTTTTGTAGGAATGCCCATGTAACCCTAGAGTCTTGAATTTTTGGGCAAAATAGCCCTCAGAAAAAGAATAGGCGATATTCTTGCCTACCAAGCCGTAGTTATTTTTTTCTAGATTCCCCATACCATTCCAATCCCAATAAAATCAAAATACCCAAGATGACAAAGAATACGGCCCACCAAGTTTCGTTATTTCCAAAATCGGGTAAATATCGTTCATAATTCAAGATAATCCCTTCGCCATTGGAATCCAAAAATACCTGTCCGGCCGCATCTGTTTTGAAAATGGTGCGTTTCCAGGGCCAGACAACGCCCAATGAGCCCGAAATGAACCCAATGATCACGGCTGTGGTAATATGCTTAAAGTGCTTTAATACATACGTTAGGATGTGCGAAAGGGTAACCAAACCCGTGGCGGACCCCAAGGTGAAAACTGCGAGAATTTTTAGGGTTTCCAACCGTTCGCTATTCTTTACGAAACTAAAATCCCCCCGTAACATTTCGGCCATGGAATCATAGAGGGCATTTACCGAATCTACCAGGAGCAGTACATAATTTCCGAGTAGGATTAGGATAAACGATCCCGAAAGTCCCGGCAGGGTCATCCCCGATACGCTGATCATCCCACAGAGAAATATAAACCAGAGATTGTCATTTTCCTTGGCAGGGCTTAAAAAACTGATCGATAGTCCCACCACTAGGCCTAAAACCCCAGCGATCAATGTCTTTTTGTTCCAATGCTTGAAGTCTTTCGAAATATAATAGATCGAGCCTAAGATCATTCCGAAAAAGGTCGCCCAGACGAAAAGCTCCTTGCGTTCCAAAAAATAATCCAGTATTTTGGAAACACTGAAATAACTGACGAGCATACCAAAAATGAGGAGGGACAAAAATTGACCATTGACATAACGGTAAAAGCTCTTGAACCTACCGTTGAACAATAATTTAATGGCCTTAAGATTTACTTTCTGAAGGGAGTAGATGAATTCTTCATAGAATCCACCAACGAAAGCCACGATACCCCCCGAGACCCCTGGTACTTTATTAGCCGCACCCATGGCAAGTCCCTTAAGGACCAAAAACAATTTATCAAAAAATGTTCTAGGTGTATGCATGAGGCGCAAAGGTTAATTTCTCGAGGCAAGTTTCTCAAGTATAAAAATAAGGGAAAAACCGATGATCGCAGCCAAAAGGGCAAACATTAATTGTGGGTCTCCTTCAAAGCTGAAAGGGGATATATTCTGTTCTTTTAAGGTAACGATCTTATGGCCGATGGTTTTGGTTTCCAAGACGAGCTTCCAGGGCCAGATCTTATTCAGGGATCCTAAAATGAAACCTGTAAGAATCGCCAGTGTTATACTTTTATGTTTGTTGAACATCCATTTCAATAGCCTGGCAAAACTCAATATTCCAAATAGCATACCTAAAGCCATGGTTATCAGTATTTTGAAATCCTTCTCATCGATGGCGTCTATCACGGTTTTATAAGCACCGAGTAAGACCAAAATGAACGAACCCGATATGCCGGGAAGAATCATTGCGCATATGGCGATGGCCCCTGAAAAAAAGATAAAAGGTAAGCTCTCGGTATTTTGTGATGGGGGCAATGAGGTAATATAGTATGCGATAACAGCACCTACTATAAATAGGACAATGGTAGCGATATTCCATTTTTTTATGGCCTTAGCCACAAAAATTATACTTGCGACTACCAAGCCAAAAAAGAAGGACCACAGCGGAATGGGTTCGTTTTCAAGTAACCAACGGATTAATTTGGTAAAGGAAAGAATACTGATGGCCATGCCCATCAGGAGCGCCAAGAGAAAATTCCCATTGAGTTCCTTCCAAAATGCTTTGAATCCTTCTTTGCGCCAAAGCTGAAGGGTTTTTAGATTTAAATTGTTGATCGAGGTGATGAATTCTTCATATATTCCGGCCACAAACGCAATGGTTCCTCCCGATACACCGGGAACCAATTCGGCAATGCCCATGGCCATACCTTTGAGGGTAATTATGATATACTGGAGTACGTTTCTATTTTCCATAAACAAAAAAGCAAAAATAGGGTATTTATCGCGAAGCTCTTTTGTTGTCTGAAATTATGTTCTGGATCCACTCAGTCTTGTAGTAGCTTGGAAACTCCTCCTGAAAGAGGTCGATTTTTTCAGCGTTATTCTTGAGGGCATCCTTTAAGCGAATACGGGCATTGATTTTATCATTGGCCAAGAGATGAATCCCTACTATTTTATATTGGATCTGTGCATTTTCAGGATAAAACTCCTTCCCTTGGGTTAAAATATGTAGGGCCGTGTCATAATCCTTATTTGCCATGGCAACGTTCGCCCAACTCAACCAGGTATCCAATTCGTAATTGCCAAGTTCAACAGCCTGTTTGAACGAAAAATCTGCCTGGTCATGGTATTTGAGCGCTGCATTGATCGTGGCGCTTTTTTTCCAATAGGCGGCATTCTCACCATCTATGTTCAAGGCCTTATTAATATAATACAGGGCTTTGTCAAAATTGCCTTTTTTGAAATAGAAGTCTGTTATGGCCAACCAACCTTTGTCCAATAACGGATCTTCATGTACGGTTTGATAGTAATAATATTTGGCCATTTCATCATTGCAGAGCCGTTCATAGCAATTTCCCATGCGTAAATAGGCATGTGATGTGGGGTCGTCTATTTGAATGGTGGTTTCATAATTTTCGATGGCCTCATGATATTCACCGAGTTTTTCAAGAACCTTGCCTTTTTCAAAATAGGCTCCTATAAACGAATCGTCGGAGATGATGGCAAAATCAAAGGCCGTCAACGCTTCCTTGTACATTCGTTTCGAAAAATACTGTTTTCCCAATTGGTGCCATGCCACCTCGCAATAGGGATTTTGCTCTAGATATTCGTTAAGAAAGACAATGGCCCCATCATAATCCTCAAGAAAATCGAAACAATAAATTACGTTATAAAGTGAAGAATAATCTTGTTGGTCAAAATCAACGCATTTTATAAAACTTTCCTTAGCGAGCTTGAATTCATCCATAAAAAGATATTCCATTCCGAGCAGGGAATAAATATCATAACTGTCCTCTGAGAGTTCCAATGCCCTTTGGAGCAGGTTTACCGCCGCCTCGTGATTGTCTTTTTTCGAGAAGATATTAGCTCTTTGTATATATATCTCTTCGTTGGCACTATCCAAAAGTTGTAATTTATCAAGAAGTCGTTCTGCCTGTTCGAGATTATTCTCGAAAACCAGTACCTCAACATCCAAAAGTTTAAGTTCAATGGAATCGGGATGCTGGGTTAATCCAATCTTTATGGCTTTCTTAGCCAAGGCTATCTTTCCGTGGTTCAGATAATGGTGTATGATATCCTCAAAATCCTCTGCATCAAAAAAATAGACATCATCTGTCTTGAGCATGGATTCAAATTTGGCAATGGGCTGTTCTGGTCTTTCGTTGGCTTCTAACGCCATAGGAAGCTTTTGGTTAAAACTATGGATTTAAAAGTAGTCCTTTTGGGACTAAGCATCAATCCTCTTTCGGGCTTTATTATTAACAAATTAGTTAACAAATTATTGCATGTAATCATCTAATATTTCTAGTATGGTACGACAGCCTTTTTCTATTTCCTCAAGGGAAATGGTAAGGGGAGGCGTTATTCTAACGGCACTTTTTTCGAATAAGAGCCAGAAAAGGATCAGGTGCTTTTTCGATGCGTTTAGGATCAGGTAGTCGGCTATTTCGGCACGTTCCATAATCAAGGCCAGCATGAGTCCCCTACCTCTTATTTCTTTGATATAGGGGTGTTTAAGTAATTCCCGTATACGTTTTTCTTTCTGCAAGGTCGCTGAAATTAGACGGCTTTCGGTTATCTCCTTCAAAGTCGCCAAACAGGCCGCAGCGATGACCGGATTGCCGCCAAAAGTGGTTATATGGCCCAATTTCGGTTGATCTTGCAGTGTAGCCATCATTTCATTTGAAGCGGTGAAGGCACCTACCGGAAGTCCTGAGGCCATTCCTTTGCCCATCACTAGAATATCAGGGATGCAATCGTAAATTTCAAAGGCGAACAAATGTCCGGTACGCCCAAAACCCGGCTGAATTTCATCAAGTATCAATAGGGCCCCTACTTCCGAACATCGTTTCCTCACTTTTTTCAAATAGTCCTTGGTAGGCTCTATAAAACCGGCACCCCCTTGAATAGTCTCCAAAATAACGGCCGCCGTTTTTTCAGTTATATGTTGAAGATCGGAGGCTTCATTGAA
>NZ_JBATHS010000121.1:0-1664 GCF_049667165.1 Maribacter sp. | reverse complement strand
TAGGTCTTGATCGAACCGCTGGTGATGACTCTCAGGCTGTAAATTTTGTCGCTTTCACGAAAGATATGGTCGCCGCGATGAAACGGTCTGCTGCGTTTCACGATCCCGTCAAGCCGCTCCACATCATCCGGATCCAGGCCCACGGGCAGACACAGCGTGGCCAGGCTGCAATCTTTACAAGCGACCTTGATGTTTTCGAAAGAGATGACTTTTCGGTTGGTCAAGACTCCACTCCAAATCGGTATGACGCAGCATACATAATGCCAGACTCCCACTATTCTTTCAGATGTTATTGAGCTGGATCAAGTGATTTGAGAAAAATCAATCAGATTTTAAGCTTGAAGTGAACTGCCGTGAGCACGAAATTCGGGTAAGTCTTGTTGAGTTTTGACACAAAAAACCGCACCCGAGTGGGTGCGGTTTTTTTCTAGCGTAGCTTCTGTGCGGGCTTATTTAGCCGGAGCAGCAGGAGCGGCCGGAGCTACAGGTGCGCCATAGCCGTAGGGTGCGCCATAAGGTGCGCCGTAGCCATAGGGGGCGCCATAACCATAAGGGCCATAGCCATAATAGTTGTTGTAGCGGTTATTACCACGGCCATAGCCGGAGCCACGGGCGCTGCCACTCATGCCGAAGTCGAAATTACCGTCACCCCAGCCATCGCCCATCCAGTTATCGTCCCAGCTATTGTTGCCATAGCCTGGGCCGCCCCAACCTGGGCCGCCCCACCATGCGGAAGCGGAAGTGGAAAGAGCAATCAGCATGGCAGCGCCAGCAACTTTGGAAAACTTCATCATGTTTTCATCCTCTCAATGGTTAGAAAAATTAACTACTTAGCTCGTGTTCTACAGCCTGGTCAGGCTTGTGGCAGGCAGTACATTAAGCAATATTGCGGCTTACTGCTGTGTCTGATGCCGGAAACTAACCAGGCGGATGACTGGCTAATATGTAGTTATTTTTGCGTGAAACGCCAATCGATTATAGACATTGGGCAAGGATATTCAATAATGGATTGAATGGATTCTCCCAGTACAACAGGCTTTGCGCCTATTCCCGTCAGTTCCGTTTGAGGGGATGTCGCCAATCTGGTACTGTTGACTCCCGTCCGATACCCCACATTTTTCCGGTGTAGTCACTTAATGACCAGATTCATTTTTATTACGGGCGGTGTTGTATCCTCCCTGGGCAAGGGAATTGCTTCGGCATCACTTGCCGCACTGCTCGAGGCCCGCGGCCTCAAGATCACCATGATCAAGCTTGATCCTTACATCAACGTGGATCCGGGCACCATGAGTCCCTTTCAGCACGGCGAAGTCTTTGTTACCAACGATGGTGCAGAGACAGACCTCGATCTGGGGCACTATGAGAGATTTGTGCGCACAACCATGGGGCGCAACAATAACTTCACTACCGGCCAGATTTACGAGAGCGTGATCCGTAAGGAACGTCGGGGTGAATATCTGGGCGGCACGGTGCAGGTGATCCCCCATATCACCAACGAGATTAAAGAGAGTGTACTGTTAGGCGCGGATGATGCGGATATCTGCCTGGTGGAAATCGGCGGTACCGTGGGCGACATCGAGTCATTGCCGTTTATGGAAGCGATTCGTCAGATGGGTGTGGAACTGGGGCGTGATCGCGTGCTCTACATGCACCTGACTCTGGTG
>NZ_JBATHS010000120.1:0-3738 GCF_049667165.1 Maribacter sp. | reverse complement strand
GGTATACCAATATCCTATGAATACTAAATTCAACATACTATTCACAATCCTTTTCATGCTTGGCTTAAGTCTATCTGCCCAAGAAAAATGGACCCTGGAAGCTTGTGTATCCTATGCCTTGGAACATAATCTGCAATTGAACGACTTCAAGTATACGACGCAGGCCGATAGGGAAACCTACCGCCAATCCATTCGGGATTTACTCCCGAGGATTAACGGATCAAGTGACTATGTCATCAATTTTGGCCGTAGTACGGACCCTTTTACCAATGATGTCATTACGACCGACTTTTTCTCGAACCGCTATTCATTGGAATCGTCTATAGATCTATTTCGCGGCTTTCAGAAAATCAATACGATCAAAGCCTCTAAACTTCTATATAAAGCCACTCAAGAAGAAACCTTACAACAGAAATACCTTTTGGCGTTCCGCGTAATGCAGGCATTTTATGACATTCAGTTCTTCGAAGGTTTGGTGGCCATCTCGAAGGAACAGCTCGCGGTTTCCCAATCAAATTATGATCTGGTCAAAAAGCAGATTGAATTAGGACTTAAGGCAGGTGCAGATCTATACGAAGCGGAATCTCTTTTGTTGACGGACAAGCTGAACCTTACCCAAAGTGAAAATCAATGTATCGCCGCAAAATTGAAATTGGTGCAGGAAATGAATTTGGAAGATACTGCTGACATTACCATACAAAAGAATCTCCCTGAAACGATGGTCAATACCGATACCCAAGCCATTCAATCGGATTCCATTTTTGTGGAGGCAAAAAACTTCATGCCCATTTTAAAGGCACAGGAATTACGGGCGAAGGCAGCTAAAAAACAGGTTGCCGCCACAAGAGGGGGGCTTTTTCCGTCCCTATCCCTTTTTACCGGTGTGGGAACAGGGTACTTTGAAACCACAAGAGATACGATGGGCGTTACCGTGCCTTTTCGCGATCAATTTCGTGACAATACCTTTCAATATATTGGGGTAAGTCTGAATATTCCTATCAGCAACGCATGGTCAGCCCGTTCACGGGTAAAACAACAAAAGATCGAACGTTTGCGTGCGGAAAACAATTTGGACCTTCAAGAACAGGTCGTTTTTCAGGCCATACAAACCTTAGTACAGGATTATCATGCCCTACAGGTCGAATATGAACAAAGTACCCAAAAAATGGTAGCACAACAGTTGGCCTTTACGATCGCCCAAAAGCGGTATGAAAAAGGCATGATCAACGCTTTGGAACTTTTTACCGCAAAGAATCTCTTTGCCGGTGCCCAGAACGAAAACCTTCAGGTGCGCCTGCGGTCGGAAATCAATAAAAGTACGTTGGATTTTTACCGGGGCCTACCCGTCTTTAACATAGAATGAAAAGGAGGTTAAAGAAGATTGAACAGAGAGCGCAGACAAGATGACAGACGGAAGACGGAAGATTATGGAATATGGAATATGGAATATGGAATATGGAATATGGAAAAAAGATAAAAAAATGTAATAAGGCGTTCGCATTTGTTAAGTATGACTAATCAATTACTGTCGGTGCGATTCAAAAGCTGAATCATAGCACTACTATAATCTTTGTACTCAATACTCAATACTAAAAATGGATATACAACTCGAAAAGAAAAAAGGATTACGACCCAAACATTACGGCTACATCGCCCTTGGGCTATTAGTACTATTTGCCGCCTATCAATTGGTCTTCGCAACCTCGGTATCGACCTTCCGTACGGAAAAGGACAAACTGTCAATCGCCGAAGTCACCCATGGTAAATTTGATGATTATATCACGATAAATGGCAATGTGGCCCCTATCGCCACCATCTACATGGATGCTTATGAAGGGGGTCGCGTAACCGAAAAACTTATCGAAGAGGGGGCCACCGTTAAGAAGGGGGACATCATTTTGAAGTTGGAAAACATGAACCTTTACGAACAGATACTGCAAAGCGAAAGCAATTTGGCCCTTAAGCAAAATGATCTACGCTCCACAAAACTGAACTTCGATTCCAGGCTGGTAGATGGCAAAAAATCATTGGCGACCTCTAGCACAGACCTACAACGCCTTAAGCGTAATTTTGAGCAGAACCAGGCCTTATATGACGAAGAGTTGATTTCGAAAGAGGATTATTTGAAATCGAAAGAAGATTATGAACTCTCTCAAAAACAATTTGAAATTGTAAAACTGCAGACCGAAAACGATTCGGAATTGGCTGAAACTTCATTGACCGGACTTGATAGCGATCTAGCGCGTATGCAGAGAACCCTTGGTATGGTTTACCAGCGTTTGGACCATCTGAACGTGCGGGCACCCGCAGACGGACAGTTAGGTTTCTTGGATGCCGAGATTGGTCAAAGCATCGCGCAAGGCGAACGCATTGGGCAAATCAATGTATTGACCGATTATAAGATCGAAGCCACCATCGATGAGCATTATATCGATAGGGTGATACGCGATTTGACCGCATTGCTTGAACGAAATGGCAAAGAATATCCTTTGCGATTGCGCAAGGTATATCCTGAAGTGCGTAACGGAAAATTCAAGGTGGATCTGGTCTTTACCGATGAAAAACCGGAAACGATACGAACAGGACAGAGCTATAACATAAAATTACAACTAGGTGAATCGAGTGATGCCCTTTTGTTACCCAAAGGCAGTTTCTTTCAAAGTACGGGCGGCCAATGGATTTTCGTCGTCAACCCCGATGGGGACATAGCGCTAAAAAGGAACATCCGTATCGGGAAACAGAACTCCAGATATTATGAAGTGCTCGAAGGCCTTCAAGCAGGGGAAAAAGTAATCACTTCGAACTATGATAGTTTCGGCGAGGCCGAGAAGATTGTTTTGAAATGATAGTGGATCCTGAGCGGAGCCGAAGGGTGGTGAAGCGGAGAAAATAGTGTTAAAATAGAATTGTCACTATCGCGGATAACTGAATGTCTTTACTAATAATAACTAAAAAATCAAATAACGAACAAATGATACAGATCCAAAATTTAAAAAAGAGTTTTAGAACGGAAGAGGTGGAAACCCTTGCTTTGAACAAAGTCAACCTTAAAGTGGAAGATGGTGAATTTGTCGGCATTATGGGTCCATCGGGTTGCGGCAAATCGACCTTATTGAATATTATCGGTATGTTGGACAACCCCACCGAGGGTAGTTACCAATTTGCAGGCCACGAGGTAGCGGGACTCAAGGAAAGCCAACGTACGCAATTGCGAAAGGGGAATCTAGGTTTTGTTTTCCAGAGTTTCAATCTCATCGATGAGCTAACGGTTTTCGAGAATGTAGAACTGCCCTTGATCTACCTCAAAATGGGCAAAAACGAACGTAGGGAAAAGGTCATAAAGGTTTTGGAGCGGATGAAAATCGCCCATCGTGAAAAGCATTTTCCACACCAGCTTTCGGGAGGTCAACAGCAACGTGTGGCCATAGCCAGGGCGGTAGTTACCAATCCAAAATTAATTCTAGCGGATGAGCCTACAGGTAATTTGGATTCCAAAAATGGCACCGAGGTCATGAACCTATTGACCGAACTGAACCAAGAAGGTACCACCATCGTCATGGTAACGCACTCCGATCATGATTCGCATTATGCGCATAGGGTCATCAATCTATTCGACGGTCAGGTGGTTACCGAGAGCCATAATCGGGCAATCGGGGCTATGATGTAACCGACCGAAGGGAGTTTATTCATCAATCAAATCAATCATTATGTTTAAAAATTATTTAAAAATAGCCTGGC
>NZ_JBATHS010000119.1:0-1654 GCF_049667165.1 Maribacter sp. | reverse complement strand
GGCCAACGACGATTGGCATACCACAAAAGCCGAAAATGACCTTAGGGCAGGCGGCAAATTCTGTTCTAGAATGGAGGCGAAAGACGGCAGTATGGGCTTTGATTTTGGTGGCATCTATGATGAAGTGGTTCCCAAGGAACATATTTCATATACCCTGGATGATGGTAGAAAGGTAACCATCGATTTTTCGGAAACAGAAAATGGTATAGCGGTTTCGGAAACATTTGAACCAGAAGGTCAGAATCCAACGGAAATGCAGCGTCAAGGGTGGCAGGCCATTTTGGATAATTTCAAAGAATATGCTGAATCTATGTAGGAAGTATTTTAATCCCTAGTTCTCATTTGTCATTGAATGGTGGCAGCGAGGCATTTTATTAAACACAATCAATATTAAAGTCAAATGATATCAGTAATAGTAACCTATAAAATTAAAGCGGAATTCGTTGAACGAAATAAAGCCAACATCGCAAAGTTTATAAAGGATTTTGAAAAACTGGAGTCCTCCGAATTTCAATACAATGTCTTTACGAAACAGAATGGGTTGACATTTGTACACTACTCTATGTATAAAAATGAACCGATTCAAAAAGAACTTTTGACCGTTCCATCTTTCTTGGAATTTCAAAAGCAACGGGACGAAATTGGACTCGATGGAAAGCCCGAAATCGAATTTATGGATTTCATCGAATCTTCGGACAGCAAATGGAAATAAGTTTCAAGTATATTTATTGAAATAACGAAATTTTATGATCAATGGCAAAAATAACGTTAAAAACAGATTGTGGACATTCGCCGAAAAGGGAATTTCTCAAAGATTTCAATGTGGCTTTCGGTAAGGGAAACATTAAATTTTTAACCGATAGTGTTACCGATGATATTGTTTGGACGATGGTAGGAGATAAAACCATTACAGGAAAGGAATCATTTTTCATGGCAATACGTACAATGGCAGAGCAAAAGGTGGCAGAATGCGTTATCGAGAAAGTAATTACCCACGGAAAAGAAGGAGCGGTAAACGGAATTATGAAGATGGTAAACGGTAAGGAATATGCATTTTCCGATTTTTATGAATTTAAAAATTCAAAGGCAACGGATATAACAACGATAACCTCATACGTGATCCAGATTTAAAAAGTTGAAAAACCAAGAATTTGTATTTGACCAAAAAAAAGATAGCAATTGAAATTGAAGAAGAATAATAAGAATTATGAGCAAAATCATCTTTGACAGCGGGATATCACTCGATGGTTTTTTCGCAGGCGATAATAGAGGACCAAACAATCCAATGGGTGGTGTTTCAGGAAAACTACACCAGTGGATGTTTAAACAAAAAGCATTTTGGAAACACATCAAAATGGAAGGCGGTGAGGAATACGGAGCGGACAGTAAATTAATTGACAATGTGTTTGCACGAACAGGCTCTTATATTATGGGAAAACGAATGTTCGAAGAAGGTGAAGTCGTTTGGGCAGAAGATTTATATGAAGCGGATGTTTATGTGCTGACCCACGAAAAACGGGATCCCTGGGTTCAAAAAGGTTCAACAACTTTTTATTTCATCAATGACGGAATAGAAAGTGCACTGGAAAAAGCAAGAAAATCAGCCAAAGGAAAGGATATTAGAATACAAGGTGGAGCGAATACCATTCAACAA
>NZ_JBATHS010000118.1:0-6566 GCF_049667165.1 Maribacter sp. | reverse complement strand
TGACCGATTCCTTGAAAAACGAAATCTTAAAAACGGTGAATTCCGATAAGGAAGAAACAGTGGCGTACATGTTCCTTAGAACCTTTATGTTCAAGGAAGAGGTATTGCGGTTCAGTGGATGGCAAAGTGATAAGAATTACCGCCTCTTCAGAAAGAGTAAGGTTAAATTCGACAAAGAACGAATTGTTCATGAAACCCTTCTTATAGACGGTAAATCAAGTGTCTTGAAAAACAAATTGATTCATTATTCCTATAACAACTACGCGGACTATAAAGGCAAGATGGTCAAATATGGTCAAATGAAGGCCGTTGAGGAATATAAAAAAGGCAAGAAGGCCTATTTCTATCATTTCATTTTTAGACCCCTGTATAAGTTTTTAAACCATTATATCCTTCGTTTGGGATTCTTGGATGGTCTTAAGGGGATTACCATTTGTTATTTAAATGCCCTTGGTGTTTATTCCAGATACAAGGAGTTGAAAAGATTGAGAAATATGGACAAGCCCTTGAATTAATGAACGATTTTACAACTGAAATAAATAAATGCATCGAGGCAATGTCAATAGGCGGACTCATCCTCTACCCCACCGATACGGTTTGGGGCATAGGTTGTGATGCCACGAACGAAGCTGCGGTCAAAAAAGTGTACGAACTAAAACAGCGTAAAGATTCAAAAGCACTGATCTGTCTTGTGGGCAATGACGCCATGTTGGAAAGGTATGTGGAACAAGTGCCGGAGTTGGCCTATGATATTTTGGATCTTGCAACCAAACCGACGACCATCATTTACGATAATCCTACCGGGTTGGCCAAAAATGCCATAGCTCATGACAATACGATGGCAATAAGGGTCGCATCGGATAAATTTTGCCAATATCTGATAAACAAGTTTAAAAAGCCAATAATTTCTACATCGGCAAATCTCGCCGGTAATCCTACACCAAAAGGTTTTGGGCAAATAGACCCTATTATTTTAAAAGGTGTGGACTATATTGTAAATTTGCATCACGATAAACAGAACGGACCGCCCTCATCGATTATAAAGTTAGGAAATGATGGTACGGTAAAAATAATCCGGGAGTAAGTAATTAATAGTATTCGCTGTCAGAACAAGCGCCCCGTTGTTTCGGGGGAGATGCCTTCATAAAATGCCACAACAGAACCATAAACAAGCACTCCAAGATCCAGTTTTTAATATCCTAACAGAAGCGGCTGATGAACTTGGCCTTGACTGCTATGTGATCGGTGGTTTTGTACGGGACTTTCTATTGAAAAGGGGTACACCTAAAGACATAGATATTGTTGCCGTAGGCAGTGGTATTGAATTGGCAAAAGTAGTAGCTACTAAGCTCCAGGGTAACCCTAAAATATCGATTTTCAAGAACTTCGGTACCGCCATGATAAAACATGGGAAACTAGAGTTGGAGTTCGTAGGGGCCCGTAAGGAAAGTTATGACCACGATAGTCGAAAGCCCTCTGTCGAGGATGGTACCTTACAAGAGGATCAAGAGCGCCGTGACTTCACCATAAATGCCTTGGCTTTATCCTTGAACCAATCAAATCTTGGGGATTTGTTGGATCCTTTTGATGGGATTTCGGATTTGAAAAATAAAATCATCAAAACGCCCCTAGATCCAAATATCACGTATTCGGATGACCCTTTACGTATGATGCGCGCCATACGTTTTGCGACCCAATTGGATTTCAGTATCGAATTGAAATCATTACAGGCCATCACCGAAAACAAGGAACGTATTAACATCGTTTCCAAAGAGCGTATTGTTGATGAGCTAAATAAAATAATGCTTTGTCCCAAACCTTCCATCGGTCTGTCCCTACTGCATAAAACCGGACTGCTCGAATATATACTTCCTGAACTTACCGCTTTGGAAGGCATTGAAGAAGTTGAAGGCCAACGCCATAAGGATAATTTTTGGCATACGCTCGAAGTTGTCGACAATATAGCCAAATCTACTGAAGACCTTTGGCTGCGTTGGGCTGCCCTTTTACACGATATCGGAAAGGCACCCACAAAAAAATTCCATAAAAAAATCGGATGGACGTTTCATGGCCATGAATTCGTAGGTTCAAAAATGGTGTATCAGCTCTTCAAAAGATTGCGAATGCCATTGAATGAAAAGATGAAATTTGTGCAGAAATTGGTATTGATGAGTTCGAGGCCCATTGTGCTTTCAGAGGATTTCGTCACAGATTCCGCAGTGAGAAGGCTGGTCTTTGATGCCGGTGACTTTGTCGATGATCTCATGACCTTGTGTGAGGCTGATATTACAACGAAGAATCCCAAAAAACAAAAGCAATACAAGAACAACTTTACGTTGGTACGCCAAAAAATCATAGAGGTCGAGGAGCGTGACCACATCCGTAATTTTCAACCGCCTATTTCGGGGGAGGAAATAATGAAGACTTTCAGTATTCAGCCATCAAAGGAAATAGGTATTATCAAAGCAGCTATTAAAGAAGCCATTCTCGAAGGGGAAATCCCCAATGAATATAAAGCGGCTAAATCTTACATGTTAAAAAAAGGAATGGAATTGGGGTTACAATCAAAACCTGGAGCTTAGATTACATTTCATCGATAAGGGAACTAATAGCCGTTCTCTATCGATAAACAACACATTTTTCCCATTTCACATACATTTCTACCTTACAAGCCAACAAATTCTATTTTTGTAGGTAGAGTACGATTATGTTTGTTAAAATTTTAAGCATTACATAGTCTTTTTACTATATTTTAACGTATTATTAGTAGACCATTAACTATAAATCCCCCGAATCATGGATAAATCCGTGCGCTTTCCTGTTAATCTGTTTTTGAGATTAATAGTCACTTTTGTATTTTTATTAACTACTTCCTTAACTATCAATGCTCAGGATTCAGACAATGATCTGATTATTGATTCAATTGACTTAGATGATGATAACGATGGTATATTAGATGTGGACGAATCTTGTCCTGTTCCTATCCCTGAAGATTTTTTTATTCCCTTATATCATGCTAATATTATTAATGCACCTGGAAATAGGATTTTTGTAACAGGTCAAGATACCAATCCAACTACCGGAAATAGTAATTATACTTCTTTTCAAGAAATTGCGCCAGGTAGTGGTGATTGGAGTTCTATTTCAGGAATACCTCAAAAGTTGGTTGGTGCAGATAATGGTGATCCACAATATGTTTTATGGACCTCTGATGGTTTGTATGTTTGGGGTGATGAAAATGAATTAATTAGTTCTTCATTTACAGGAGGAACTAGAAGTGTATTGTCCTTACCATTACCAGTTGGAGTTACAGCCCTACAAATTGTAAATATGACTTCAGGGCCTGGGGTATTAGCTATAACAACAACTGATGGAAGAGTATATACCAGAGGGTCTTTAGAAAACACATCCTCTGAAATAAGGGGAGCGAATGGAACATCCGCAGATTCGAATGGATGGTATACGGTACAATATAATCCCGGGACTGGAGCAACAGATTTAATTAATGTAATAGATCTTGATATTACCGAAGTAGGTGCGTTTGCAGTTTTAAGTACTGGTGAATGGTATACTTGGGGTTCAAAAGCAAGTTTGGGAGGAAACGGTTCTGGTTCAACTTCAGCAGCATTAGATATAGCTACTGAAATGATTAAACCAAGTGATTTTTTAATTGGAGAGTATCCAATGCAAATTGAAATGGCAACTGGAGAATGGGTAGCCGGTTCTTCACCAGATTTGAGCCCAGGAGATGCTGCAAGTTATTTTGCATTACATCCAACTAATGGTAAAATCTACTCAATGGGTGGGAATAGTTTGGGACAATTAGGTATAAATAACAGTACTGATTCTCATGTAGCTGATTGGAATACTGTCAAAGTTTCTGGAGGCGCAGAATTAACTAATGTTGTTTTCATGGCAGGTCAATCATATAGTATAGATAATCCCGAAGGAGCAGCAATTACGGAAGTGGCAGGGGTTCGAGAATTATATATGTGGGGGTCTAATAATAATCAAACACTATCTGATGGTTCATCTGACCCTCAATATTTCGCAGGAATACCAAGTTATTATGCTGGAGCAGGAAATGGAATTTATGCAGATTTCAATGGAGATTTAGCTGTGGACAACTTAGATAGAAATCCGATAAGAGTTGGAGTTGGAGGGCATCAATCAATATATTATGACAGCTATCAAAAAAATTATTGTTTTGTTGGTCATAATGCAGATGGTGCTTTTGGTTATACAGTTGCAGATGCAGCTAAATTTTCAACAGGAGATCCAGCCTTACGAGATACACTCATACCGGGTTGTGATACAGATGGCGATGGAATTATTGACAGTTTAGACTTGGATAGTGATAATGATGGTATATATGATGCCGTAGAAGCGGGTCATGGGCAACCACATACAAATGGCATTGTAGATGGAGCTGTAAACGCAGTTAATGGAATTCCTAGTGTTGTGGATAATGGATCAGGAGGCGTAAATTATACTTTACTGAATAGTGATAGTGTTCATCCAACAAATTCAGATTCTAATTACGATTGGCAAGATTTAGATAGTGATGGAGACGGCTGTTCAGATGCCAATGAAGCATACGGAGTGATTACTGCCGATGGCGGAGATGGAGGAATATATAATCCTGGAAATACAGCCACAGAACCTTTGTCCCTAGGAGCAGGAACTATTGATAGCGATGGTCGCGTAATAGCTGCAACGTATCCCGTACCAGCAGATTTAGATGGTAATCTCACGGAAGACTATTTGCAAGTTAGCGGTATTGATACGGTAACTAATCCAAGTTCAGTAACTACAATAGTGCCAAATACAGTCAATTTTAATGTTACCGCGACAACAATTGGAACTGGTACAATACCGGTATACCAATGGCAAGAAGATTCAGGTTCTGGTTTTGTAGATATATCCGATGATGCTGTTTATAGTGGAACAAACTCAAATTCTTTGGACATCAACATTTCAGACGATTCCTTAGACGGTAATTATTATCGCATAATTGTTTCTACAGTTAGTAATGTTTGTGATATTGAAACTTCAAATTCAACTGCTGCGTTATTAACAATTCTTACTATAGATGCAGTGGATGATGACCTTAGTGCCACAAAAGTAGATGGTACTGCTGGTGGAACTACAACTTCTGTTTTTGCTAATGACGATTCCGATGGCACTACTCCCGCTACTGATGCCCTAATCGATGATAATATTTCTATCACCAATGACGGTGGACTTACTGGCGTAACAATCAATACCGATGGTACCGTTGTTGTTCCTGCTGGCGCAACGGAAGGAGTTTATACCGTAACCTATTCCATCTGCTTAACAGCTGACAATTCAATATGTGATACAGCGACCGTGATAATCGATGTGCAAACCATAGATGCAGTCAATGATGATTTTAGTACATCACCGATCATTGCCGCTTCGGGGGGTACAACAGCAACCGTATTTACCAATGACGATGCCAATGGAACAACACCTGCTACAGATGACTTGGTAGATGATAATATCTCCATCACCAATGACGGTGGACTCACTGGGGTTTCCATTAATAGCGATGGTACGATTGTAGTGCCCGCAGGTACAACGGCAAATACCTATACTGTTGAATATACTATTTGCTTAACTGCTGAAAATACAATTTGCAATTCGGCCGAAGTGACCATTGTGGTATACACATGTACCTCGACAGCAGGACTTATTGTAAATGAGGCTTCTAATGGGGATGGCGGCTCAAAGGAATGGATAGAGTTGTTGGTCGTAGGTGACCCGCTCAACCCAACAGCTCCAGTAGACCTTACCGGTTGGATTGTAGATGATAATAATGGGGATTTTGAAAGTGCGACCGGGACTGGAGTTTCCAGTGGATATTACATTTTAACTTCAATCTATAATTCCGTTGCCCCTGGATCAATAATTGTCTTATACAATGTAGGTGATAAAGATACGGGAATTGGGGCTGATGACCCTACTGATAGCAATAGCGATGGGGTGTATATTATACCCAGTGGTGATGATACCTACCTTACAGGATGTAATGGTACCGATTATACAAGCTGTATCGCAGGTACCAATACTTGGACAAAAACGGCTTTGAGAAATGGCGGGGATGCCATACAAACAAGAAACCCCGATGGTACTTTTTATCATGGGTTTTCCTTTGGGGACGTTAACGCGCCCTTCCCTGCTTTCCCTTGTGGAGGAACATCCTTTAATGCAGGCCCAGGTGGTGCGGGAAGTACTTTCGCCTTTCAATTTCAATGTGGAGATTGGGAAGACAACACCAAATTTTTAAGTTCCGATGGAACGAATAGAACACCTGGTGCAGCAAATTCTACGGACAACCAAACATTTTTATCAAAAATAATAAATGGATCTTTTGACTATTCAGACCCTACAAATGCAACCAATTGCACACCAACAATTACTGCTACCGATGATGATTTCAGTACCACTAAGGTCGACGGTACCGCCGGGGGAACCACATCCTCTGTTTTTGCCAATGACGATGCCAATGGAACTACGCCTGCTACTGATGCCTTGATCGATGA
>NZ_JBATHS010000117.1:0-2774 GCF_049667165.1 Maribacter sp. | reverse complement strand
AAATGGGCGTCGTTCGTTCGTTACAGGCGTTATCGAACATGAACCAAAAAGAGGGTTTTGAGTGCCCCAGTTGTGCCTGGCCAGACCCAGATGAGCCTTCCAAAATTGGGGAATTTTGTGAAAATGGAGCCAAGGCCTTGGCCGATGAGGCCACGACATCCCATATCGGGAAGGATTTTTTCAAACGCCATTCCGTTGAGGAACTCTCACAAAGCTCTGATTTTGAGTTGAACCGGTTCGGTAGGGTTATCGAGCCCATGGTGCTGCGACCCGGAAAAGTGCACTATGAGCCCATCGCTTGGCAAGAGGCCTATGAACTCATTTCGTATGAGCTACGCAAGTTATCTACTCCTGATGAAGCTATTTTTTATACCTCGGGCAGATCTAGCAATGAAGCCGCATTTTTGTACGGAATGTATGCTAGGGCCTTTGGCACCAATAATATGCCGGATTGCTCCAACATGTGCCACGAATCCAGTGGAGTAGCCCTTTCTGAAACCTTGGGTATTGGCAAGGGGTCAGTAAAATTGGAAGATCTTCATAAAGCCGAGGTAATTATCGTTGCGGGGCAAAATCCCGGTACTAACCATCCACGCATGCTTTCCGCTTTGGAGAAATGTAAGGAGAATGGTGGAAAGATCATCAGTATCAATCCTTTGGAAGAATCAGGACTCGTAAATTTCAAAAATCCACAACGCCTTAAAGGGATGTTGGGAAGTGGCGAAGATCTCACAGATATCCATTTGCAGGTAAAGATCAATCAGGATATTCCGCTCGTAAAATCGATAATCAAAAAACTGGCCGAATTGGATGGATCCAATGGTTTGGTGTTCGACCACGAGTTTATCGACACCTATGTGCAAGGCTATGAATCATTGATGGAGGATATACAGACGTATGACCTTCAAAAACTTATTGCATTATCTGGGATAGCGGAAGAGAAGATAAATGAAGCCGTTCAACTTTTGGCTTCCAAATCAAAAATCGTGGTGTGTTGGGCCATGGGGCTTACACAACACAAAAATGGTGTCGCGACCATTCAGGAATTTGTAAATCTGTTATTGTTAAAAGGGGCGGTAGGCAAACCACATGCCGGTACATGTCCGGTTCGTGGGCATAGTAATGTTCAGGGGGATCGTAGTGTGGGCATCATGCACTATGTGAATAAAGATCTTAATAATCGTATCAAAAAACACCTTGGTTTTGTTCCCCCAAAAAAAGAAGGGTATGATACCGTAGGCGCCATGAAGGCGATGCATGATAGACATGGAAAAGTTTTTATTTGTTTAGGTGGTAATTTTCTTATGGCGGCCAGCGATACGGAATATACAGCTAAGGCCATACAACAATGCGAACTTACCGTGCAGATCAGCACAAAGCTCAACCGTTCCCATTTAGTCACGGGGAAGACCGCATTGATCCTGCCCACATTTGGCCGATCGGAAAAGGATTTAAAGAATGGGACCCAGCGTTATATTACCATTGAAAACAGTATGGGACGGGTACGACAGTCGCGAGGACTGTTAAAGCCAGCCTCCGACAGCATTAAAAGTGAACCTGATATTATCGCTGAATTGGCCGATACCTATTTCAACGGGGACCATCCCATGGATTGGAAGGCCTTGGGGGAAGATTATGAATTGATCAGGGAGTATATGGATAAGGTTGTAAAGGGTTTCAAAAATACCAGGGAAAATTCGAAGGGCTCAGGGTATTATTTGCCCAATAATGTACGGGAACGCGATTTCAGTAAGTTGCCGAACGGCAAGGCCCAATTGACCTTGAACAAATTACCCGACCATCGTTTGGGAAAAAATGAATTTCTGTTAATGACCATACGTTCGCACGACCAGTTCAATACTACTATTTATGGTCTGGACGATCGGTATAGGGGGGTATTTAATGAAAGAAGGGTCTTGTTCATGAACAGTATGGATATGGAAACCCAGGGGTTACGAAAAATGGATATTGTGGATATCAGTAGTCTTTACGATGGCACAAAACGTACCGCTCATAAATTCCTTGTAATTCCATACAATATACCCCAGGGTAATCTTGGGGCTTATTTTCCTGAGACCAATGTTTTGGTGCCCTACAACCACTATGCCGATAAGAGTAAAACCCCGATCAGCAAATCGATAAAGGTTACTTTGGAAAAAACCATGGCTAAGAATTGAAATTGAATTAACTAAAAAGGGCCTTACTTTTAACGGTAAGACCCTTTTACGAGAACACTATATGAAAATGAAAAAACTTAATTCGTTTTGATTACATAGTAAATGTACTTTACTGAACCCATCGGAGAAAAGAAATGATGCGTAGCAAGCCAATGTTGTGGTGTAGGCCCACTATTTTGTTTTTTAAGTCAGCTTATTTCGAGAATTTAAGAAGTTTGTCAGCTTAACCAATGACTATTTCGGCATTCTTACCTATAATCCAATTGATGAAACAAGTTTTTATAATAGGTACATTGATAGCTCTTCTCACTTCATGTGCCAATGATACTGATGATAACCAAACTACCCTTTTGGAAGGCAAATGGGTATTGACCAATGTTTACTGTTATTGTGCATTTGGAGATAATCCAGATTTTAGTGGACATGCACTGACTTTTAAAAAGACTGTATTGAGAGTTGAAAACACTGAAGAGTTTAAGTTTCTGACCAATGCGGCTGGGAACTTTACACTAAATAGCAATGTAATTACATTCCAAAACGGACAACACTATACGTATGAACTAAAATCGGATGTTCTGGAACTTACCTTTGTCGATG
>NZ_JBATHS010000116.1:0-7650 GCF_049667165.1 Maribacter sp. | reverse complement strand
GTAACGCCTAATCCAAAGCCAATAACACTGCCATAAATGCCGGCTTGTTCACTCACATCCACAAAGATATCCCCATCATTTCGTAATAGTTTATCCCCTCCCAACACATCACGCTCAAAGCGTTCGTTGCGCTGCAAATTGAAACTTCCTATGGACCGATACGAATTGTTCAAAAGGTAAACGTCGAGATCACCATCCCGATCATAATCAAAAAATGAGGCATGCGTTGAAAAACCCTGATTGTCAAGACCATATTTTTCAGCTGACTCAGTAAAGGTTACTTGGCCTGATTCGTCAGGACCGTTATTGATGAACAATTCATTCTGTTTATTGTCTCCTGCGATATCGCCAGAATTACAGACGTAAATATCCAAGTAACCATCCGCATTGATATCGGCCATTGTGACTCCTGTAGACCATGCTTTAGTACCTCCTACTTTCGCCATTTCCGTAATATCCTCAAATTTAAACCCGCCTTTGTTGAGATAAAGTCTGTTGGAATTTAAATTCGATGAAAAATAAATATCGAGCAGCCCATCATTGTTGATGTCACCGAGCGCAACGCCCCCTCCGTTATAGAAATTACGATATTTATACACATTGAAATCATGGTTATAATTCAGGTCATTCACAAAATTCACTCCGGTTTCGGTACTGTCCAGTAATTGAAATAGCATCGTCGACGCTTCATCTTCAGCGTTCTTACCCGTGCAGGAGGAAATCAGTACGCTTACGATCATTAAAAGCGATATGAAAAAATTAGTTTTCATCTATTTGTATTTATGTGTCCTTAATAAGTCAGTGGTAATCCCCATAATTCTTGCTTTTCTAAGGATTTCATGAATCTTCGATTTTGAGATTGACCATCCTGCCCGCCTGCCGAAGGCAGGGTTGATACCAAGAATTATTCTGGCTTATTACATGGAATGTATTATTATTTGAATTTTTCTGGATATTTAATTTTTAGATTTTCGATTTTGACGACCACGTCTTTGATATCTTTGGCATACACCAGGATTTGACGATTGCCGTCGACCTTTACATGGGTTTCTAGCTTCACTTTGTCTGATTTGATGGGGATAAAATCGTTTCCTGGAAACCAGTTCATCAAAGTATCCTTTATTACGGGGAGTAATTTTTTACTGCTCATATCATCATTCCAGGGTGACCAGGCCTTATAAGAGAATTCCATATCCATTCCGGTCATGAAATCATATTCATTGAAACTCCCATAAAAAAGCATATTTATGGCGGTAAGGTTTTTATCGGCATCATTAGAGCTAAGCAGGTATTGAACTGATCTATTGTTCGGACCTTGGGTTACCAATCCCTTATTGTTCAATTGCCAGCACTGATCATAGAAAGATTGTCTGGTGTCGCCAAAAGACATGCCCAAAACCAAACTGTCTTTGGCAATCCCTTTTTCAGCCTCTCTGTTGACGGTTTTGTTATATTCCGATTCACAAGAAGCGAACCAAAGGGTTGACCAAAGGATGCCTGATAGAAATAAGAGTTTATTGAATTTCACGAAATTGAATCTCATCATTGTTTATTGCGGTTAGCAGAATCGTTTTATCTTTTTGCGGAAGAAGGACAAAGTTCCGAATCTGGCCTTTAATTCCAAGACTTTTAACGTTTTTAGTACTATAATTTTTCGCTTGGTCCAATTGACCTAAGACCAACCATCCTTGGGAGGCATCCTGTCTACCGAATTGCGGTTTTACAAGATATTGGTTACCGCCCAAAATAAGATCCTTTATTCCATCACGGTTGGCATCTAAAATTTCAATCGCCGAGATATTGGAGTATTGTACCTCGGAGGGGAGGTGATGCTGACTGAACTTTCCATTTATATTGATGAATACAGTGGTCTCTACCATATCAATATCCAAAATGGTAGCACCTTTAAGCTCTTCTTTCGTAAAAATATCCTCGATCGAGGCAGTGGCATAATCCTTAAAATAGAGAAATTTATTCTTCAGGCCAGGTAGTTGTGAAATGAGTTCGTCCCGATCTACAATCGGATAATATTTTCCGTCTATTTTATGGCAAATGATTTGTTCGGCAAAACCGTTACCATCAAAATCCTTTATATACATGCGAACACCGGGTTTATAAAACGTATTTTTCCCGACGTTGCCGCCAACAATATCCATATCACCATCATTGTCCAGGTCCAAAACGCTTAAGGAAGACCACAAGCCTTTGGTGTGGTCTAGGCCATACCTTGTGGTTTGGTCCGTTAATGTACCTTCATGGTTGATGAATACCTTTATAGACATCCATTCACCCAGTACGACCAGATCTGGCCAACCATCGGCATTTATATCGCTCCAAGTGGCATCGGTAACCATGCCAAGGTCGATCAATTCTTTTTTGTCTGCCAATTCAAAATTGTTATCACCTTTATTTATTAGGACATAACTTGATACTGGCGTGCCATAAAGTTCGGGGTCGAATCTACCCCCCACAAAAAGATCCATATCACCATCTTTGTCATAGTCGGTCGCAGTGACCACAGTCGAACTCAATGGTTGTGGAAAGGGCAAGGCTTTTTTAGTTTTGGAAAAAGTACCCTGTTCATTAAGGTACAAGCGATCATTTAAAAAGGAATCATATTTTGAGAAGGCCTTGCCTCCGCTGCAAACATATAGATCGAGGTCCCCATCATTGTCACTATCGAAAAAGAGGGCGTCGGTATCCTCTGATTTCGCATCTGCCTCAAAGGGTAACGTTACTTCTTTGTAACCCTTGTTATGCGACATAAAAAGACTTCCCGATTGGTTCTTGGCACCTCCCACATAAACATCCATGATACCATCTGCATTGATATCCCCAGTGGCCAAGGCCGGTCCTTCATTATTCGACATATAGGGCAAGAGGCGTTCGCGATTAAAATCCACGAAGGTGTTTTCCTTATGTCTAAAATGGAACAGGGGCGTTGTGTCCGAAAAAGAAACCTTTGGGGTTTGGAGGTTGTTCTTGATTGTTGAAGCACTTGGTTCAGACGGTTCGCGAAATGTATAGGTCTGATTGGAAACAAGGTTTTTTTCCTTGGTATATGCCCCATTGGGCCATACAATGAGCAGGCTATCGACCGAATTAGCTTCGCCCAAACCGAAATGAAGGCCATCACTGACTGAACTTTCAAATCCCCTACTAGGATAATTCTCTGCCATTGCCTTCTGGCCATTCCCAAAATATATGCTGGCTTTAGCACCGATTCCCTTGGTGTTTTTTGATGCGGAAGAAAACTTGAGGAACAAACTCCTATGCGTAAGGGTGTCGGTTTTGTTCTCATAAATAAAAGAGGGCATATTCACGTTGTTCACTACGAGGTCAAGGTCACCATCATTATCAAGGTCCCCGTAAGCACTGCCATTACTAAAACTTGGGGTGTCTAGGCCAAAATCGGCTGTTTTGTCTTCAAAGACAAATCCCCCATTGTTTTTATAGGCGATATTGGGGATCGCCTTTGACGGCATAAGGTCGATGAGTTTCATGATGACCTCATCTTGGGTCTTCATCATATTTCTGACCTTTTCCTCATTGGCCATATAAGTCAGGTAATCCCGATCCAACAGATCTTTGTAAATACCATTACTTATAAAAATATCCCGTAGGCCATCATTGTCCATGTCAAAGATCAAGGAGGCCCAGCTCCATTCCGTGGCATAGACACCTGAAAACCGGCCTATTTCCAAAAAGCCGTTTTCACCCATATTGCGCTGTAGCACATTTCTAGGGAATTGGTGTGCATATCCTTGTCTAACACCGAGGCTGTATTTGTCCCAGGATTCATAAAGTGCCTTCGTGCGTTGGCGTTCAATATTGGTTGGCAACATTTCAGTGACCATTAGGTCGGGCTTAAGATCGTTGTCCAAATCTGCGGCATCAGCACCCATAGAACCCATGGAAAATGAGGAAATCGCAATTTCCGCAGTTTCTTCAAACCCTCCCTTTTGATTATTGATGTATAGATAGTCCCGCTCAAAAAAATCATTGGAGATGAATAGGTCGGGCCAAGAATCTTCATTGAAATCACTTAGGGTAATTCCAAGACCAAAACCTATATTACTGGTATAAATGCCTGCTTCCGAAGAGAAGTCTATGAATTTACCGCCTTCGTTTTTTAGAAATTTGTTCCCCGTATCACTGGGTATATTGCGTTGGTCCTTGATCAAATCGTATACCCCAACAGATCGAATGGAATTATTAAGAAGATAACAATCGAGGTCCCCGTCTTTGTCATAATCGAAAAATGCGGCTTGTACCGATAGTCCCGTGATGTCCAAACCATATTCTTTGGATTGTTCGGTGAACGTTAGGTCGCCATTATTGATAAAAAGCTCATTATGTCTATTGCTGCCTTCCGGTTTTCCTGATTTACAGACATAAATATCGATGAATCCATCATGATTGATGTCTACGAAGGTCGCTCCTGAAGACCAGATATTCGGACAACCTACCCCGGCTTTTTCGGTGATGTCATCGAATTGCCAATCCCCCTTATTCAAATACAGACGATTGTCTACGATGTTCCCAATAAAATAGAGGTCTAAAAGTCCGTCATTGTTAACATCGCCAATAGCGATGCCCCCTCCATTGTAGAAATTGCGGTAGGTATACGGATTGAAATCCTCTGTGTAGGTAAGGTTATTCTGAAAATCCACCCCGCAATTTTCCTTGAGTTCAAAAAGAGGTTGGGTGTTACTGGTTAATTCCTTCTTTAATTCCCGAGAGCAGGAAGTAATTATGGCTAGGCTAAAAACCAATATAATATAAGCTTTCATACGGTTTACCTAAATTAAAAAAGGGTTACCAAAAGTAACCCTTTTTTTTCAAAATTTATAGGGATTAGTACCCTGGATTTTGTGTTAAAGTACCGTTCGCAGCATCAATTTGAGGTTGTGGAATCGGGAACAATGATTTGTAAGCATCATTGTTCGTTTTTTCCCACCAAGGATCATCAAATTTGCCAAAACGAATCAAATCCTGTCTTCTAACCGCTTCCATGAACATTTCACGGCCGCGTTCTGCCAAGAAGGAATCGGCATCCAGGGTAGGCAAAGCGCCAAGACCTGCTCTTGCACGAATGGTGTTCACATCAGGGCCGGCCATAGACCAATCACCTGCTGCCCTTGCCATACCTTCGGCACGGATCAAATACAATTCACCCAAACGAACAATAGGCATGTCATTGTCCATTTCCGATCTTTGGAAAAGACGATTACTGAATTTACCTAAACGGGCCCCTCCTTTTCTTGAGGCATTGGGCTCCAATTCATTGATGTCGGGCGTATAATCCAATTCCAATTGTCCATCGGTAGCGGCGTAATCCAAAATAGCGGATCCATTATAATCCAACTGTGGACCTATAATGAAACTCGCTTTTTTACGCGCATCACCGTCATCATACGAATTGTAAAAATCCTCAAGGGCAGAATAGCCATTCCATGGTTGATCAACAAAATTCCAAGTAAACTGGCTGGAATAGTGAAGGGTCATTACATGGAAATTCATTCCGCCTCCACTAACCCCATCGTAGGCAACCGACCAAATGATTTCCGGGTTGTCTTGGTTGTTAGGGGCAAAAACTGCCGCATACCCTTCTAAATTATCAGGGTCAGAGGCAACAGCTGGTCTTTTGCCAGGGTTGGGCACACTACATCCTACTCCACAGAGTACATAACCAGAATTGTCTATGACATAAGAAGCGGCATCAGCTGCTTCCTGGTATCTCGGCGTACCCGTAAATACTTCAGCGTTCAAGTATAATTTGGCCAATAAGCCAAGGGCCGCATATTGGTTGACCCGATACGGATTGACCTCAACACCGAGTGGGCTTGAGGATAGGTCCATACTACTACTAACCGCACTGATGCCCAAGGCTGTTAACAATTCGCTTTCTACAAAGTTAAAAACTTGTTGCCTTGTTGATTGGGGTGCATCGGTACCTGTTGCGGTAATCAGTTTAACCCTGCCAAAAAGATCTACTAACCTATAATAGAATAAGGCCCGTAATACCTTAACCTGTGCGGTCTGGTTGGCATCCAAACTGGTTGCCAATAAATCATTACACGCCGCGATTGCGTTATATGTCTGGGTCCAAGTGCCATCAATGGGGCCATTGGAAGGACCAAAAGTATGGCGGTGCATATCGATCCAAATACCTCCATCGTACCAGTCACCTCCTTTTTGGGTGACAGCCATTTCATCCGTTGAAACGGACTGTATGGACCAGTAGCCCCCATGGTTGGCGCTACCTGCATCGCGCAGTTTACTAAAGGCAACACTCAAGGCATCATTACCTCCGTTACCACCACCTTCAAAATCTACGTTAGGTTCTACAATACTGACCGGCTGATCGATCTCCCCGATCAGATCTTCTTCCAAATCGGTACAGGAAGCCAAAAAGACCCCGCTGCACATCATGAGTAGTTTAAATATATTTTTTTTCATTGCTTATTTTTTTAAAAGTTTATGTTCAACCCCAGTGTGAAGGTGGTTGCTGAAAAATAGCTGCTTCTTCGATCTATACCGGGAATAAGTGGATCAGGGGAAGCAGTGGGGCTAAAATCACCGTTACCCGCTTCCGAACCTCTATCCTGTAACGCAGGTTCAGGATCAGACCCCGTATAATTGGTGATTGTAAACAAGTTCTGCCCACTGGCCGTAACCCGTACGCCTTTTATATATTTATTTTCCCCAAGGTCGAACGTATATCCTATGGAAAGGTTGTCCAATTTAAAGAAATCGGCTTTTTCTACATATAAGGAGCTGAATTTCGCATTGGTAATTTCAGGATTGGCCAACTCGGTATTCACAAAGTTGTACGACCCTTGGCTACCCACACGTGGTTCATAGAAGGCGCGGTACGTATTGATCAAACTGTGACCAAAAGCCCCTCTGAAAAAGGCATTCAAATCCCATCTTTTATAGGTAAGTCGGTTCGTCCATCCCAATTCAAAATCAGGCGTACCCTTACCCAATACGGCAAAATCGCCATCGGGATCCAAAGCGTTGTTCTGGGCGGTCAAAAGTTGTCCGTCTCCGTTAACGTCTTCCAATACTTGGCTGCCATCGACTACTTCGCCTGTAAAGACGGGTCCCCAAATCTGGCCGATTTCCTCACCTTCCTTAATTCGGATCATATCCGTATCGTTTTGACCGGGTGCGCCCAGAGAACCTCTCATTTCTTGGGGAATGGTGTATTTCTCCAAGGTGGTTTTGTTTCGTGATAGTACAATACCGGTATTATAATTCAGATCTTCGGATTTGACCACATCATAGTTTACGGCCAATTCAAACCCTTGTGATTTCATTTCCCCTGCATTTTCCCATCGTCGTCCAGTGGGGTAGATGGTGACATCCACATCCCGTTCTAAGATAAAGTCACTGATATTTCTGGTATAGATGTCCAAGGTGGCCCCCAATCTTCCGGAAGCGAATTCAACACCAAAGTTGGTTTCCGCTTTTTCCTCCCATTTCAGATCAGGGTTGGCATCGGTAAGTTGGTTACTGCTTAATTTACCATCAGCTGGCTCATATAAAGACCTAGAAAGACCATTACTAGAGGGTAATGCCCCTGTTACCCCATATCCTACACGAACTTTCAATAAATCCACATTGTTCAAATCGAGGTAATGG
>NZ_JBATHS010000115.1:0-6125 GCF_049667165.1 Maribacter sp. | reverse complement strand
AATTTGCAAAGGAATTCCTATTCAGGCACAATATTCCAACTGCGGCCTATCAAAGTTTTACCCCAAATACGCTCGAGCAGGGCTATGCATTTTTGGAATCATTGAAACCACCCTATGTTTTAAAGGCCGACGGATTGGCTGCGGGCAAAGGGGTTGTGATCTTAAATCAGCTGCATGTGGCCAAGGAGGAACTTAAAAGCATGTTGGTCGGCGCTAAATTTGGGAATGCAAGTTCCAAGGTGGTCATCGAGGAGTTCTTATCGGGCATTGAATTGAGTGTTTTTGTACTCACCGACGGCAAAGGGTATAAAGTTTTACCTACGGCAAAGGATTATAAAAGAATCGGTGAAGGGGATACAGGATTGAATACAGGGGGCATGGGGGCCATATCACCGGTTCCTTTCGCGGATAAGGAATTGATGGCTAAGATACATGAGCGCATCGTAAAACCGACGGTAGATGGCCTTAAAATAGATAATTTGCCCTATAAGGGCTTTATCTTTATCGGATTGATAAAAGTAGGGGATGACCCCTTTGTCATCGAGTATAATGTTAGAATGGGTGATCCCGAGACCGAAGTGGTGATACCAAGAATAAAAACGGATCTTGTTGAAGTTTTTCAAGCCGTAGCCGATCAAACATTGGATGCAATCGACTTGGAACTTGATACACGTACAGCGACCACTGTAATGTTGGTGTCAGGTGGTTATCCTGAGGCATACGAAAAAGGAAAAGTCATTACCGGATTTGAAGACGTTCAGGATTCCATCGTATTTCATGCCGGAACAGATAGCAAAGATGGGAAGGTGGTAACCAACGGTGGTAGGGTAATGGCCATCACCTCCTTCGGGAATGATTATAAGGAAGCACTACAAAAATCCTATCAAAACATCAAAAAGATACAATTTGACAAGATGAACTTTCGAAAAGATATTGGGTTTGATCTATAAATAGGAATGCGAAGTAATCGACTTATCCTCTTCATTATTGTCATTAGACTTTTTAAGCTGAAGCATCCAATAAACAAAAGCAATAGAACAAAGAGCAAAGAAAATCCAGTTTATTGTATTGGCCACCCACCAATTTCCCAAAAACCTTAAAAAATCAAACGGCAAGAAAAGTCCGTTTACGAATAAATCCTGTATGGCTTCAAAGAATGCTCTCATGATATAGTATATTTACGAGGCAAAAATATAAAAACCCAAGATGATTACAAGCATTTTTGGCAAAACTAAGCCCATTAACTACATAATTGTACTCACTTTTTTGTTTTTGTTCTACTGGGTTGTTCATTTTTTTCTTTACAACAAGGCGTATGAGCCAGAGCAATTGTTAGGACAAACGGTCATTATAGGGGTTTTCCTTTTCACTGTTTTTATTGTCGACTTTATTGTGAAAAGGAATAAGATCACTTTGGCAAACTCCTTTGTCATGTTGTTCTATGCCCTTCTAACGATGGTTTTTCCGGAAACGTTGACCGATAACATGGCGATCCTTTGCAATTTCTTTGTGTTGTTGGCTATTCGACGACTCATTAGCATGCGTTCCTTGAAAAAAATGAAGATCAAGATATTCGATGCCTCCATATGGATTTTGTTCGCCAGTCTTTTTTATGATTGGGCCCTTATGTTCCTTCTTGTGGTCTTTATTGCGATATATATCTATGAACCTAAGAACTTCAAAAATTGGCTGGTTCCTTTTGCGGCAACGGTTACTTTTGGTATGATAAGTTCCGCGTATTTGGTATTGACGGATAACGTGCAATTTTTCGTTTCCCATTATCGGTTTTCCATTGAGTTCGATGCCGACTTCTATTTAAATTGGGCCAGCAGTTCCAAACTTATGATCTATATGCTGGCTTTGTTTATATTGACTGTTTTGGCCTTTATAAAACTAGGCAATTCGGGGGTCGGTAAAATCGTGACGACACGACTTATCGTATTTTCCATGATCATTGGGTTGCTTTTGAATGTTTTGATCTCTTCTGAAAACCTCCACCCAATACTTCTGACATTTTTCCCGGCTTCTGTGTTGATGACCAATTACATAGAATCGATCAAGCGTGATAAAATCAAGGAGATTGTTTTGATCTTGTCAATTTTGATTCCCTTTTCCGTCTTCTTGTCTATTATGATTTTGTAGCAAATAAAGGGTATCTTTACAAAAAATAGAGTTCAGATGTTCAGTTCTTTTGCCAACCGTATTTTTCAGGAAAGTATATTAAAATACCATGAAAAGGATACCGTGGACCAACCTTTTGAAAACCCGTATCCAAAAGATGATATAGCCCATCTATTGTATCGCAAAAATTGGATCGATACGGTGCAATGGCATTATGAAGACATTATTCGGGACCCGAAGATCGATCCGATCGCTGCCCTAGAACTGAAGCGAAAAATCGATGCGAGCAATCAGGACAGAACCGATTTGGTAGAGTATATAGATAGTTATTTCCTTAAAAAATACCAATCGGTTGAAATGATGGAAGACGCTACTATCAATACGGAAAGTCCCGCTTGGGCCATCGACAGATTGTCTATTTTGGCATTGAAGATCTATCATATGCAAGAAGAGGCCGATCGTAAGGATGCCTCCGCAGATCATATAGAGAAGTGCCGTCAAAAATTGAATGTGCTCTTGGAACAACGCGTTGATCTATCCACGGCCATAGACCAGTTGTTGGGTGATATCGAAACCGGACAAAAGTACATGAAGGTCTACAGGCAAATGAAAATGTACAACGACGATGAACTGAACCCGGTACTACGCGGGCAAAAATAATCCTCCTGTTTTTTATGAAAGCTAAGCGTCAACACCTACTGGTCATCAGACTATCTGCCATGGGTGATGTCGCCATGACGGTTCCGGTCCTGAAAATACTTTTGGATGCCTACCCAGAACTCAAGATCACCGTTTTGACAAAAGGGTTTTTTGGACCCATCTTCGATGGGCTCGACAATGTATCCATTCATGTTGCCGATGTTTCAGGAAAACACAAAGGAATATATGGACTTTGGAAGCTCTACCGTGAACTTCGAACATTGAAGTTGGATGGCGTCGCCGATTTGCATAACGTACTTCGTAGTAATATCCTAAAACAGTTTTTCCGTTTAACGGGAATTCCCTTTGCCCAAATTGACAAGGGAAGAAAAGAAAAAAAGGCGTTGACAGCATCAAAAGGCAAGGTCTTCTCACAACTGAAAACCACACACCAGCGCTACGTCGATGTTTTTGCGCAATTGGGATATCCGTTTTCGCTCCCCAGTACGAACTTTCTAGAGAAAAGAAAAGTATCGAACAACACATCTAAGATTATTGGAAACAATTCCAAAAAATGGCTGGGAATAGCCCCTTTTGCGGCATATTCTGGTAAAATGTATCCCTTTGGTTTAATGGATAAAGTAGTAAGTGGCTTGGAAGAAACCAATCAGTATAAAATATTCTTATTTGGAGGTGGACCTAAAGAAAAGGAACTACTTGAGACTTTGGAAACTAAGCACAAGGACTGCCTATCCCTTGTCGGTAAGCTTTCATTCAAAGAGGAGTTGGCTTTGATTTCCAATTTGGACCTCATGCTTTCCATGGATAGTGGCAATGCCCACTTGGCGGCCTTATTTGGCATTCCCACGGTCACCCTTTGGGGAGTAACCCATCCGTATGCCGGGTTTTATCCCTATGGGCAAGATGCAAACAATGCATTAGTATCCGACAGAAATACCTATCCTTTGATACCTACTTCCATCTATGGGAATAAAGTGCCCCAAGGCTATGAAAATGTAATGGCCACTATAGATCCCAATGACGTCCTTAAAAAAGTAACCCTTCTATTGAACGCCTAACCTAAACTTGGACTAAAGTGTCGCTTGTTTAACTTCAATGGTCTTAAAGTATTGTTTAAGTTGTGCCATGAACCTATATTTTCTTGCACTGGGCGAATTTTCCACCATTAGAGTACGAACACCGATATATGAACTCATTAAGAACAGCGCTACGCCCTCTGCATCAACATGACGATCGATATGACCGTTGAATTTTCCTTTTTGAATAGCGGACACCAAGTTGACTTCCCATATTTTAAGAATGTCGTTCAAGTGTTTCATGATTCTTTCATTCTTTCCATTGAATTCATTCAGGAAGTTGTTTAGGACAAATCCACAATCCATCTCATTATGAACGGCTGTTTCCAATGCATTCTCAAAACAATTGGTGATTAAATGTAAGGCATTGTCATGACCCTCAATAGGCTCAATGAGCATACTGTATACTCTACGTACCAATAAGTTTTCGATAATTTGGATAAAGAAGTCCTCCTTCGAATCAAAATGATAATAGAACGCTCCTTTTGAAAGTGAAAGCTCTTTTAGAATGTCATCGACACTGGTATTCTCATAGCCTTTTCTGTAAAACAATTCCAAGCCTGTGACTTGCATACGTTGCATGGTGGCCATGCGTTTTAGGTTCTTATCCATAAGATTGGGTTTAATGGTTAAATAGACCGTTGAGTCTAATACAAAGAACCTCCAACCTTGTGTTATGCACAGTAATTTAGGACGTGGCAAGGGAAAAAATCGTTAAAATGCAGAAATCCCGATGTACTACATTACTTTTTCAACAACCCACAAACTGCTCGGTCGGTTTAAAGGTATAATTCCACGGACAAATGGGTAGGCCAAATCTTACAAACACGATGATTTCATATAAAACTAGGCCACTGTTCCTTGGCAACTACTACCTGCACCCGCGGTACAGCCATAGCAATGTTGGGAGATAATGATGTCCCTATCATTCAGGATATCTTCATTATAGTCCTTGATATGTTTTATTTTACTGGCCACTTTCAAATCCAACATCTGGTTAAAATCACAATCATAGAGCCAGCCATCCCAACTAACCGAAATCGTGTTGGTACACATTACGTTTTCTACTGCCGTAGGGTTATAGGCTTCAACCAATGCATACATATAGTCTTCATAATTTTCAGAAGCGATCAAATAATCCAAGAATCGGGCAATAGGAAGATTTGTTATCGCAAACAGATTATGAAAGCTGATATTAAAATCTTCTTTCAACGCCTTTTTAAAATCCTTTTCCATGGCAACTTGATCTCCAGGCAAAAAGGCACCAGAAGGATTATAGACCAAATCCAATCGCAAATCACTATCGGGTAGACCATACCCCACGGCATTTAATTCCTGTAATGCTTTTATCGATGCATCAAAAACTCCCGCACCACGCTGTTTATCTGTTTTGCCACGTGTATAGTGGGGCATTGAGGAAACAATATGAATGTTGTGTTTTTTAAAAAACCTTGGTAAATCATGATACTTTTTATTGGCCCTCATAATGGTTAGATTGGAACGAACGATAAAATCCTGTATACCGGCCTTGGCCGCCTCTTCCACAAACCATCGAAAATCAGGGTTCATTTCGGGCGCACCACCGGTAAGATCCAAAGTATGGGCGCCAGTATTGCGAATAACATCCAAACAATATTGCATGGTTTCACGGGTCATGATTTCCTTGCGGTCCGGCCCGGCGTCCACATGGCAATGTTCACAAACCTGGTTGCACATATAGCCCACATTGACCTGAAAAATCTCCAACTTTTTTGGCCGCAAGGGAAAATGGCCTGTAAGGGCTATTTTATCCTTAAAATAAGGTAGTTCCCCTTCTTCGAAAATACCTCCGTTGAGGATATTCAATTGATTATTTGTTTCAGCAAGCTCGTTGTGTCTTGCATGTAGTGATTTTATAACCATTTTGTCGTTATTCGTTGCGCATTGTTCGTTTAAATTTTCACTTAAAAAATCGACAACCGTAAACAATCAATACACAACTATTCTACATTGATAATTTATTGTATTTGTTCATCATTTGAACGCCGTGTACCAAGGTCGCCCCACTTTCAATGGCAGCCCCAACATGAACGGCTTCCATCATTTCTTCTTTCGTAACGCCTTTTTGCAAACCGTCTTTGGTATAGGCGTCGATGCAATACGGACATTTGACGACATGGGACACGGCCAAGGCAATCAAGGATTTTTCCCGTGCCGATAAAGCACCCTCTTCAAATACCTTTCCGTAATAATCGAAGAATTTAGTGCCTAATTCCTCGCTCCATTCCG
>NZ_JBATHS010000114.1:0-2077 GCF_049667165.1 Maribacter sp. | reverse complement strand
GGACCTCTCTTTTATTCTAAGATCCTTCTCTTCGGAGAATACGGGATCATTAAAGATTCAAAAGGACTTTCTATTCCATATAATTTCTTTAAAGGTGCTTTAAAGACTGGGGCTACCTTGTCTGAAGCTGGGAAAAGATCGAATGAAAGTCTCAAGAAATTTGCAGAACATTTGGCAAATTTACAAGAAGAGGACCCTTCTCTTGTAGTGTTTGATATTGAGGCTCTTAGAAACGACCTTGAAAAGGGAATGTATTTTGACAGCTCTATTCCACAGGGATACGGAATTGGCAGTAGTGGTGCCTTGGTAGCCGCTATTTATGATAAATACGCCAAGAACAAGATCACCATTTTGGAGAATCTGACTCGTGAGAAACTGCTGAGTTTAAAGGTCATTTTTGGTAAAATGGAATCCTTTTTTCATGGAAAATCATCGGGATTAGATCCTTTGAACAGTTACCTTAGCTTGCCCATCCTGATCAACTCGCAGGATAATATTGAGTCAACCAGTATTCCTTCCCAGAACAAAGATGGGAAAGGAGCGGTATTTCTTATAGATAGCGGAATAACAGGCGAAACTGCTCCCATGGTTCAGATCTTTATGGAAAAGATGAAACATGAAGGCTTCAGGACTGTGCTAAAAGAAGAGTTTATAAAACATACAGATGCCTGTGTTGAAGACTTTCTTACAGGTAATGTAAAGTCCTTATTTGGGAATATAAAACAACTTTCTCATGTTGTTTTGGATCATTTTAAACCCATGATCCCACCTCAATTTCACCAACTGTGGAAACAGGGGATAGAAACAAATGATTATTATTTAAAATTATGTGGTTCCGGAGGCGGTGGCTATATACTGGGCTTCACTCAGGATATTGAAAAGGCCAGGAATACGCTGAAGGAATATCGCCTGGAAGTGGTATACAACTTCTAATTTAACAACAATGCTTAGTAGAAAGAACAAACTCTTGCTTTTAAAGCTGCTGAGTTTGTTTTCCATTGTAAGAGGGTACAATGTATTGATGATCGTCATTGCTCAATACCTGGCATCCATATATATTCTGTCACCTAACCTGCCCCTTTGGAAGGTGGTATTCGATCTTAGCTTGTTCGCCCTTGTTTTTGCCTCTTCCCTGGTGATTGCGGGAGGTTATATCATCAATAGTTTTTACGATTCAGAAAAAGACCTGATCAACAAGCCAAGAAAATCTATGCTCGATAGGCTGGTAAGTCAACAAACCAAATTGACTACCTATTTTGTACTTAATTTTTTTGCAGTGCTTTTTGCGAGTTATGTTTCCTTTAAAGCTGTTCTCTTTTTTTCAGGCTACATCTTTGGCATATGGCTATACTCACATAAATTAAAAAAAATTGCTTTTGTAGGAAACCTAGTTTCTGCCTTACTGGCCATTACTCCCTTTTTTGCAGTATTTGTGTATTACAGGAATTTTGAAACTGTGATCTTTGTCCATGCAATGTTTCTCTTCCTGCTAATCCTGGCAAGGGAGCTGATCAAGGATATGGAAAATATAGCGGGAGATTTAGCACAAAACTATAAAACCATTCCCATCCTATATGGCGCAACTTTTTCTAAAACATGTATTACTATTTTGGTGATATTTACGCTAATTCCGGCCCTATTGCTGATCTATTCCTTTGATGTGGGCTATATGTACCTCTACTTTATCGCAAGTATTTTTCTTTTGATTTTCTTTTTGGGGTTATTGTGGAAGTCATCAACCAAAAAACACTATGTATGGTTGCATAATATTCTGAAATTAGTAATTATCATTGGGCTATTCAGTATCTTATTGATCGATGTGAACCTGGTATTAAATCGGATTTTATAATGGATTCTTTACTTAATGTTGCTTTAGCTCAGATAGCGCCTTCCTGGTTAGACAAGGATGCCACTCTTGAGAAAATAAAAACCTATATTCAGGAAGCAGCTGTTAACAAGGCGGAGTTGATAGTTTTTGGAGAAGGCCTCTTGCCTGGTTATCCCTTTTGGCTTGCTTATACAGAGGGGGCCAAATGGGATCTGAAGATCAATAAAGAACTTCATGCCCATTATGCGC
>NZ_JBATHS010000113.1:0-5608 GCF_049667165.1 Maribacter sp. | reverse complement strand
CAAAGTTACCATGAACCCAATATCCTGACGCCTAAGCGTATGGTTTCAATTAAAACAAAATACTATGAAAATTCTACTTACGGGCGCCAATGGGTATATTGGCATGCGCTTATTACCACAACTATTGGAACTGGGACATGAGGTAATCTGCGCAGTGCGGGATGAAAATCGCTTTTCTATCGATGAGGACACCAAGGCACAGGTCCGGATTATCGAAGTTGATTTTTTGAAGGACTTCGCTCCAGGACGTATTCCCAAGGATATTGATGTCGCGTATTACCTGATCCATTCCATGAGTTCGTCAACTTCCGATTTTGATGTCAAGGAGGCTGAATCGGCTGAAATCTTCAATACATATATGGCCGAAACCAACGTGAAACAGGTCATTTATTTGAGCGGAATCGTCAACGAGGAAAAACTCTCTAAGCACTTGAGTTCACGTAAGAATGTTGAGGATATTCTGTATCGGGGCGGCTTCAACCTTACGGTCCTTCGGGCTGGCATCATCGTAGGATCAGGAAGCTCTTCCTTTGAAATTATCAGAGACCTCTGTGAGAAGTTGCCTTTTATGATTACCCCTAAATGGGTGTTGACCAAAACCCAACCTATTGCCATAAGGGATGTGGTACGTTTTTTAACCGGGGTTATCGGGAATGAAAAAACCTATAATGATTCCTTCGACATCGGTGGATCCGATGTACTGACCTACAAACAAATGCTGCAACAATACGCAAAAGCACGTGGCTTTAAAAACTGGATTGTCACCGTGCCCATCATGACCCCGAAGTTATCGTCTTATTGGCTGTATTTTGTCACCTCTACCTCCTACAAATTGGCTATAAACCTTGTAGACAGTATGAAAATGGAAGTAGTGGCCAAAGATCGTAGGCTACAGGATATCCTTGGGATCGAAACCCACAGCTATAAAGAAGCCATAGCGATGGCCTTTAAGAAAATCGAGCAAAATCTGGTCATCAGTAGCTGGAAAGACAGTATGATCAGTGGTCGTTTTCAAAAAAACCTTGAAAAATACATACAAGTCCCTAAATATGGTGTGTTGAAGGATGAACAAAAAAGAAAGGTCAAAGATCCACAGGCTGTTTTGGAGAACATTTGGAAAATTGGGGGTGAAAATGGATGGTATTACGGGAATTGGCTCTGGAAAATCAGGGGGTTTTTAGATAAATTGACGGGTGGAGTCGGCTTGCGCCGAGGGCGAACACACCCAGACAGGATTTTTCCCGGTGATGCCCTAGATTTCTGGCGGGTGCTTTTGGCGGACAAAGAGGGCAAGCGGTTACTGCTTTTTGCTGAGATGAAATTACCAGGTGAAGCTTGGCTCGAATTCAGGATCGATGAGAACAATGTACTACATCAGACAGCTACCTTTAGGCCCCGTGGCTTAAAAGGCAGGTTGTACTGGTACAGTATTGTCCCTTTTCATTATTTTATCTTTGGGGGTATGATTCGGAATATTGCCAAAACCTAAAAACCCTATGTTCAAACGAGCTACCCTACTATATGGGCTATATGGTGCTTGGGAATTCCTTTGCCAATAGATCAGGCCTTTGGCAAAAACACTTCGGCCATCATACATCGGGCACTCCCCCCACCACAGGTTTCAATAGTATCTAAGGTACTATGCACAATTTCACAATGCTTTTCAATGTTCTTTATTTGCGCTGGGCTAAGACTATGATAGGCTTGCGAACTCATCACCATTAAACGTTGTTCATTAGCCCCAATAACCTGTAACATGTTTCCTGCAAAATGGTGCATCTGTTCTTCGGTTATTTCAATAATTTCCTTACCATCCTTTTTTAGATGCTGTACTACATTTTTACGTTCAGTTTTGTCATCAATGGAATCTAGGCAAATAACGGCGAAATCCTCTGCCATGGCCATCATAACATTGGTATGGTAAATGGGCAATCGCTCGCCATTCACTGTTTGATACGCATTGAAAATGACCGGGAAGCAATCAAAATCCTCACAAAACTCGATAAACAAGTCCTCATGGGCCCGATCCGACAGTGCACAATACGCTTTTTGATGCACCCTATCCTTTAAAATACTTCCGGTGCCTTCCAAAAAAACCCCTTCTTGCTCCGCAGCCGTGTAATCAATGATTTCGTTGATCTTAAAACCATGCTGTTCCAAAGTATCAAAAATATCATCGCGCCTTTCCAACCTTCTATTCTCAGCAAACATAGGATACACCGCAACAATACCACTGGCATGGAAGGAGACCCAATTATTCGGGAAAATCGAATCTGGGGTATCGGGTTCTTTACGGTCTTCCACTACGATAACCTGTACACCCTTACTCCTCAAAACCGAAACAAATGCATCAAATTCCTCCTGTGCCTTTTTGTTAATGGTCTGGTTCTTCAAATCCAAATCTTCCATGAAATAATTGTTCACGGCAGTTTGCTCGTTCATCCTGAAGTTTACCGGACGAATCATCAATATGGTATTGGTAATCTGCATCATCTAAATATTGGGCATTTTGGCAAAAATAGGTTTTTACCCTTGCAAGAACTATTCAAAATCCAAAAACAAGTTGAAATATACTTTGTTGACCTATTCCCGAATCAAGGGCATTGTACTGCACCGAAGTAATCCACCTTGCTTTGAGATTTCAGCATAGGGAATTTCCTCAACGGTAAACCCTTGTGCCCTCAACCAGCTGTTTAAACGGTTGAAATTACGTTCAGAAACGACAACGTCGGGAGCGATCGAAAATACATTACTGCACATCTGATACATTTCATCCGCAGTGATTTCAAATATATTCTCCTTGCCAAAATAAGCGACCAGCCATTCATATTCCTCTTCGACCAAAAATCCATTTTTATGCAAGATGGCCTTATCCGCACCAACAGGCTGAAAACAACAATCCAAATGCAATGCATTCTCTTTGGGATTGGTAATCGATTTCCTCAATTCAAAAGACTTGACTTTTTTGGTTGGAAACATTTTCCGTATATATTCAACCCCCTCCCAATTGGTACGGGCAGTGATATAATCGGGGTAATCTTTCCCGGTATAGGTTCCTATAAAGATATTGTCATTCCAAGGCATAACATCCCCTCCTTCAATATGAACCTTATTTGGAGGGTATAAAATGTTCTTAGGATCGATTTTGTCAAGGACATGGAGTATGGCCTCAAATTCCTCTTCACGGTCAGGAAGAATATTAGCCTTGATTAGCTTATCTTCGATGACAAAAGCAATATCCCTCGAAAAAATCTGATTACAATCCGGAAGGACCTCTGGACGAAAAACCTGTACCCCATACTTTTTCAAAACCTTGGCAAAGGTCTCCATTTCCGGAACCATAGCCACTTCCTTAGGATAGGTGCCGTCCAGAATATGTTCAAGGGATTTTGGGTCATAAGCCGCCTCAGGGAGCGGTGTTGGCCCACATTCTTTAGCCGTACCTAAAACAACCGCCTTTAATCTGGAGGTTTCATCTTTGATATGTAGGTGTAGCATGATTTTTTTTTGGTAAATATAGGAAATCGATTTTGTCGGTAACAAAAAACCACCCTAATCCGAACAATAAGGGTGGTTTACCTGGTTTTAAAGGAATACGGCTATCTTTTGTTTAATGGAACAAAAGACCTAAGGGTTTCCCCGATATAAACTTGTCTTGGTCTACCTATGGGTTCATTACGCAATCTCATTTCGCGCCATTGGGCAATCCATCCCGGAAGTCGACCCATAGCGAACATCACCGTGAACATTTCAGTTGGAATACCCAACGCACGATAGATGATGCCCGAATAGAAATCCACATTGGGATACAAGTTCCGATCTACAAAATATTGATCCTCCAATGCCACTTTTTCCAAGCCCTTGGCTATATCCAAAATGGGATCATCAATTCCTAAATCTTCAAGTACTTCGTCGGCCGCTTTTTTAATGATCTTGGCCCTTGGGTCAAAGTTTTTATAGACACGATGTCCAAAGCCCATAAGTCTGAAATCATCGTCCTTATCCTTGGCCTTGTTCATATATTTGTCGGTGTCACCTCCATCGGCTTCAATAGCTTCAAGCATTTCTAAAACCGCCTGATTCGCACCCCCATGCAATGGACCCCATAATGCGGAGATACCTGCAGATAAGGACACGAACAACCCCGCATGGGACGAACCGGTAATCCGTACGGTAGAGGTGGAGCAGTTTTGCTCATGATCTGCATGTAATATCAATAACTTGTCAAGCGCATCTATGACGATCTTATTGGCTACATAATCCTTATTTGGCCTTTTGAACATCATCTTATGAAGATTCTCCACATACCCCAAATTATCATCCCCATAATCAAGGGGCAATCCTTTCTTCTTGCGCATGGTCCAAGCCACCAATACAGGGAACTTTGCCAAAATCCTGACAATGGCGTGGTACATGTCCTTTTCGGATTTTATATTTACCGAAGTTGGATTAAAGGCGATCAAGGCACTGGTCAATGAAGACAGGACCCCCATAGGGTGGGCTGATTTCGGAAAACCGTCCAGTATCTTTTTCATTTCCTCATCTACATGGGACTCTGCCTTAATATCGTTATGAAAAGTTTCAAGCGCCTCCTTATTGGGTAACTCGCCGAATATCAACAAATAGGCCACCTCAAGAAAATCGGCCTTCTCAGCCAGTTCCTCTATCGAATAGCCTCTATATCTCAACATTCCTTTTTCCCCATCCAAAAAAGTAATCGCGCTCTCGCAAGAACCCGTATTTTTGTACCCTGGATCCAAGGTTATCATTCCTGTCGTAGACCTTAATGTTTTAATGTCAATGGCCAATTCATCTTCAGTTCCTTTAACCACTGGAAATTCATATTTTTTGCCATTGTATTCGAGAGTTGCTTTATCAGACATTTAAATGTTTTAATGAGTTAATTCGATTGGTAAATTTACAAAAATCGTATCATTTTAACAATTCCGTGCGCGTTAATAATATTATATGCTACCCCTTACTGACGATAGTGGAAAATCGTCCAAATATAAGGTCATCAATTGCATAAATACAACAACCGATAGTATTCATCAACCGATTTTTCCCAGGTAAATCGCATCTTTTTCGCATTCCCTTGAATTTTCTTCCACAAGGGCTTATCATTAGTATATAAATCCAATATCAAGTCAAACGATTCCAGCATGTTCTTTATCTTTTCGTCAAAGGTATCCCCATCAAAACTATATCCTGTCTTCATATGCTCAACCGTATCTTTTAATCCTCCCGTATGATGCACCAGACATGGCACCCCATTGCGCATTGCCAGCATTTGACTTATACCACAAGGCTCAAAGAGGCTTGGCATGAAATAGAGATCCGATTCCAGGTATATTGAATCAATCAATCTTTCTGATTGACCATTGGTAAATATGAAATTTTTATTCCCATAACTTATTTTCCTGAATAATTCTTCATATTCAGGAGCCCCAGTACCTAATAGTATAAAAATGCCATTCACCTTTTCCAATTTCTTGAGAATTTCAACAAAGGCCTCCGGTGAACGTTTAAAGAAATAGAACTTTTGCTCTGTTAAGCGTGCCACGCTAGAAACAATAAAACTGGGCCTACTCTCTATAATGTGCTTCAT
>NZ_JBATHS010000112.1:0-15114 GCF_049667165.1 Maribacter sp. | reverse complement strand
AGAAGATTTGGCAATTATCTGGAGACCTGGAAAATGTATCCATTCGGGTATTTGTGTCAAGAAATTGCCCCAGGTGTATAATCCCAAGGAAAGACCATGGATAAAACAGCACAATGCGAGTAAAAATGAACTTATATCGCAGATCGATGAATGTCCATCCGGTGCTTTAGCCTATCGCATCAAAGACGAAATAAAAACGAATAAAAATCCCATACCAATGACAACAGTAAAATGCAAACCCAATGGACCATTATTGGTCGAAGGCAAATTAGTGATTACCGATCAAGATGGTGTTGAACAGGTCAAAGAGAATATTACGGCCTTTTGCCGTTGCGGATCTTCACATAACAAACCTTTTTGTGATGGGAGCCATAATAAGGTCGGCTGGCAAGATAGCTAGGGTCAAATGAGCAAGGCCAGACATAAGCCTACCTATTTCTTGTCTATTTTCTGCCTTATTGTTATCCTTGATTTATGGGTTGGCAGTATCGGAGAGGACGCATGGCGTCATTTTACCAAACCCCTTATTCTAGGGGCACTCATCGCTTTCTTTGCCAGCAACGGTAGGAGTCTGGGAAAAGGGACGTATATCCTAACCTTATTGGCACTGATTTTTTCATGGTTCGGCGATGTCTTCCTCATGTACGAAAGCATTTCTTCAAAGTACTTTGTGGCCGGACTCGTTTCCTTTCTAACGGCCCATGTCTTATACAGCATTCTTTTTTTTAAAGTGGGAAAATCATCCTTGAACAAAGCATTTTGGGCTGTTTTAATTCTGTTGCTTATTTATGGGGCTTTTCTCTTCACTTGGATACAAGATGGACTTGGTGCTCTTAAAATCCCCGTTATCTTTTATATAACGATCATTCTGTTAATGGCCCTTTTGGCCTTTGGAAGAAAAGGCAAGGTACCAACACATAGTTTTACCTTGGTTTTTATCGGAGCACTTTTTTTCATTGTCTCCGATAGCGTTTTGGCGATCAATAAATTCTTGACCGAGGTCCCCTACTCCCATATCATCATAATGGGCACCTATGCTACGGCCCAATTTATGATTACTAAAGGTATTTTGATCCAAGAGGATATAGTCGGTTCACGAAAGTATTCCTAAACCCTTGTTATCTTGGCACCGATTGCCCGTAGTCGGGTATCAATAGCTTCATAACCACGATCGATCTGTTCTATATTATGTATCGTAGAGGTGCCTTTGGCAGACATAGCCGCGATTAATAAAGAGATTCCTGCCCTGATATCGGGCGAGACCATGGTGGTTCCTTTTAAGCACGACTTAAAATTATGTCCGATGACGGTTGCCCTATGGGGATCGCATAGAATGATCTTGGCCCCCATATCGATCAACTTATCCACAAAGAACAATCGACTTTCAAACATCTTTTGATGTATAAGCACCTCCCCTTTGGCCTGGGTGGCCATCACGAGGATTATACTCAATAGATCCGGGGTAAGTCCCGGCCAAGGCGCATCGGCGATGGTCAAGATAGATCCATCCATGAAGTTCTGTATTTCGTACCCATCTTTATGTGCAGGGATATGGATGTCATCCCCTTTGCGTTCAATAGTAATGCCCAATTTTCGGAAAACGGTCGGTATCTGGCCTAAATCGTCCCAACTGACATTCTTTACGGTCAGTTCACTTTTGGTCATGGCGGCCAATCCGATCCAACTGCCAATCTCTATCATGTCGGGCAACATCGTATGCTCCGCTCCTCCCAAGGTGTCAACACCTTCAATAACCAATAGATTTGATCCAATACCGGAAATCTGGGCGCCCATACGATTCAACATCTTACATAACTGCTGTAGATAGGGTTCACAAGCCGCATTGTAAATGGTTGTTTTACCTTCTGCCAATACCGCGGCCATGACTATATTCGCCGTACCGGTGACAGAAGCCTCATCGAGCAACATATAGGTGCCCTTTAGTTTTTTGGCTTCCACACCATAAAATAATTCTTCTTTATTATAACGGAATTTTGCTCCAAGATTGATAAAGCCTTCAAAATGGGTATCCAATCGTCTACGTCCGATTTTGTCTCCTCCCGGTTTGGGGATATACCCTTTGCCAAAACGCGCCAATAAAGGCCCTACGAGCATGATCGAGCCCCGTAAGCCCCTACCGTCTTCCTTGAACTGGTCTGATTGAAGATAGTCCAGATTAACATCATCGGCCTTAAAGGTGTACGAACCCTTTCCTTTCTTTCGGATCTTCACCCCTAAATCCTCTAACAAGGAAATAAGTTTATTGACATCTACAATGTCAGGAATGTTGTTAATGGTAACTTCCTCTTCGGTCAAAAGTACCGCGCAGAGTACCTGCAATGCCTCATTTTTAGCGCCTTGAGGGGTAATTTCACCAGATAACTGATGGCCACCTTCAATTTTAAACGTACCCATTTAAGATTTGGACTTTTAGAATCGCTTTTTACCGCGATTATTGTTTCTTTGCGTTTTTTTGCCTGTTGTGGTTCGTGGATTCTTTGCCACCCTGTTTTTAAGGAATTGACCGCTATCGGTAAGGTTCTCCCCTTCTTTGGCCAAATCGATTTGCCCATCGCTAAGTTCATAAAGGTGGTTGAATATGGCCTTATCATCTACGGTATCCTTATTCCAATTGAGGTAACATTTTTTCATGTGGTTGGCAATGGCATATTCTAGACCATCCCTCATATCGCCTTTTTCCCACTCCACGGCAACATCTATCATTCGTTTGATGTTATTGCCATAGAAACGGTATTTGGGGAAATTTTGGGGGTATCCTAGCGGTGCCGGACGTTGTTGAAGCACTTCTTTCGAAGTGATCGGAAATGGGGAGTCCACATCCAACTTAAAATCGGACATGATGAACAATTGATCCCACAGTTTGTGCTGAAAATCAGGAACGTCCCTCAAATGGGGTTGCAAATTACCCATGACACTGATTATGGCCTGGGCCACTTTATTACGCTCATCCCGATCTTCGATCGATATGGCGTGATCTACCATTTTTTGAAAATGACGCCCGTATTCCGGAATAATGAGATGGGGCCGCTCCGTATTATATTCTAGGTTTTCTACTAAATTCAAATTGTATGTTTTAATGCTTTTATAGCGTAAAGGAAGTATTATTATAACGAGCGCAAAATAAGAAAATTATGCTGTATTTACTATTTTATAAGGAGATAACACCTTCAATCGCCCCCACTTCCTTGTATTTTGCGATTACCGCATCGGGATTCTTCAGGTTTACCCGAATTGAAAGACTCGTATATTTGCCGTTTTTTGATAGTTTGGAATCGATGACCGCCCCCGTATTATTGAATATCGTATGTACCTCAAGGATCTTATCGGGAGCTGTGAGCACGATAAACTTATAGAGATATAAAGAGGGCCATTGCGTGCTTTCCTCCAGCTGTAGTTTTAGGCGTTCATAAAACTCGTCTTGATGCGCTGCATTCATTTTACTTGTATTTTTTACAAATATAAGGCTTCGCCCATAATTTTTTAATACTCCTGTATTCCTTACTTTTACAACCTTAATGGAATAGGCTTTGAAAACAAGTAAAATTGTAATTACAGGAGGCCCGAGTACGGGTAAAACAGCGGTCATTGAGCAGTTGGAGAAGGATGGTTTCCATTGCCTTCACGAAGTGATTCGGGATATGACCACCGAAGAAAAGACCCAAGGTGAAAAATTGGAAATGGTATCCAATCCCATCGTGTCCGTACCAGATCCCAAGGCTTTTAACCTTAAGATATTGCATGCCCGTATTGCCCAATACCGTTCTGCTCTCGAATCCCCAAGGAATATGGTCTTTTTCGACCGCGGCATCCCCGATGTGCTCGCCTATATGGATTGTTTTCAACAATCTTATGAAGCCGAATTCACCCTGGCTTGCGAAAGCCATCGGTATGATCATATTTTTTTGATGCCTCCATGGAAAGAGATCCATGTAACCGACGAAGAACGTTTCGAATCTTTCGAAGAGTCCTTGCAAATCCATGATTGCCTTGCGAATGCTTATAAAAATCTTTCCTACAACGTTACCCATGTCCCAAAGGGAAGTATAAAAGAGCGGGTTCAGTATATCCTAGACCAGATAAATACACGCTAATGCATAAGGACCCAAGCACGATTCTAGAACACTATTGGGGCTTTAAATCCTTTAGGGGATCCCAGGAGAAAATTATAGATGCGGTATTGCAGGATCGGGATGTGCTTGCCTTACTTCCCACAGGAGGTGGTAAATCAATTTGCTTCCAAGTACCCGCCATGGCGAGGGAAGGTATTTGTATTGTGATATCACCCTTGATCGCCCTGATCCATAACCAAGTCGAAGTACTAAAAGAACGGGGAATCAAAGCCATAGCCTTGACAGGGGGAATTCCATTCGAAGAGGTCATTGATTTATTGGACAATTGCCTCTACGGGAATTACAAATTCCTATATCTCTCCCCAGAACGACTTCAACAAGAGCTCATACGTGAACGCATACAACAGATGAACGTTAATCTTATCGCGATCGACGAGGCCCATTGTATATCGCAATGGGGCCATGACTTTAGGCCTGCATATCTCGAATGCTCAAAATTAAGGGAGCTAATTCCCATGGTCCCGATCATTGCCTTAACCGCCACGGCCACCGAACTGGTTGTCAAGGATATCATTGAAAACCTAACGTTGGTCAATCACTTGCTTGTCAAGGATTCTTTTTCTCGCAATAATATTGCCTTTTCTGTATCATGGGAAGAAGACAAACGCTACGCGTTAAGGCAACTTTGCCAAAACCTTGAACATAGTGCCATCGTATATGTCAGAACAAGACGTGCGGCACAGGACATAGCGAATTACCTGCAAATGAACGATTGCTCGGCGTCATATTTTCATGGCGGCCTATCAAAAAAGGATAAAAGGAAACGTCTCGATCTATGGCTTAACAACCAAGTAAGAACGATGGTGGCCACAAATGCTTTTGGGATGGGTATTGATAAACCCGATGTTTCATTGGTGGTTCATTATCAAATTCCTGATTGTATTGAAAATTATTTTCAGGAAGCTGGCAGGGCAGGCAGAAACGGGGAACCGGCCGATGCCGTATTGCTTACCAATTCGATGGATATTAAGCAGGTCAAAGATCAGTTTTTAAGTGTATTGCCCGATATTCCCTTCTTGAAGCTCGTGTACAACAAACTCAATAACTATTTTCAGATTCCTTATGGTGAAGGTCATAATGAAAGTTTCAAACTTAATTTCAATGTGTTCTGTGACACTTATAAGTTGAATCCCATACGCACCTTCAATGCCATACGTATTCTTGACCAGAATTCGGTCTTGGCCTTGTCGGAATCTTTTTCAAAAAAAACAATGCTGCGCTTTACTATCGATAAAGGGCAACTGTTCACCTATCTTGAAAAGAACATCGATCGGGCGGCCATTGTACAAACCTTATTACGGACCTATGGTGGTGTATTTGAATTCGATACCAAGATAAATACCCTACTGGTTGCTAAAAAAGCCGGTGTTAATGAAGAAAAAGTACAATCGACACTGGAAAGATTGCACATAGATGGGATTATTGAGTACCAGGAACAAGACAGTGATCTCGAAATCACTTTTTTAGTACCTAGGGAAGACGATAGTACCATTTACGCTTTTGCAAATAAGGTAGAGGCACTCAACAAAACAAAAGCCACGAAGATCGAAGCGATTTTAACGTATACCAACAACACCAAGGATTGCCGAAACAAACAATTACTACATTATTTTGGGGAGCAAGTTGAAGTAGCTTGTGGTATTTGTGATGTTTGTAAGACCAAAAAACCGTTAAATGAAAACCTCGCTTCGTTTGTATCTGAAGAAATTATTCGCTTATTGAGGAATAAAGGGATGTCCTCAAGGGATTTGATACGGGAGTTGCCCTTTGATCAGGACACCATACTGGTCTCGATAAAAGAATTATTGGAATCCCGAAAAATAATCATAAACACCAGAAATGAATATGAGCTCGCTTAAAAAGGAAGATATACGGATTGTTTTTATGGGAACCCCTGAGTTTGCCGTAACCATTCTAGATACATTGATCCAAAACGATTTCAATATTGTTGGGGTATTGACCGCGCCCGATAAACTGGCCGGAAGAGGAAGGAAAATACAGCAATCGGCGGTTAAGATTTATGCTGTGGATAAAGGTCTCAAGGTACTACAACCCACCAACCTGAAGGATCCATTATTCATAGAACAACTCAAAGCTCTGAACGCCAATCTACAAGTCGTTGTGGCATTTAGGATGTTGCCCAAGGTCGTATGGGACATGCCGAACTATGGCACCTTCAATCTACATGCCTCCCTACTACCCAACTACCGGGGGGCGGCCCCGATAAACTGGGCCATAATCAATGGGGAGGACGAAACCGGGGTCACTACCTTTTTTATTGATGATAAAATCGATACCGGTGAAATCATCCTGCAAAACAAGGTACCCATCACGGTCAATGACAACGCAGGTACATTGCATGATAAATTGATGCACTTAGGCGCCCAGGTGGTCTTACAAACGATTTTGATGATCGAAAAGGGAACCGTAACACGAACACCCCAAACTTTTAGCCAACAACTAAAACAAGCTCCTAAAATCCATAAAGAAACCTGTCGAATAGATTGGGGGTCTCCCCTAAAACAAATCTACGATTTCATCAGGGGCATGAGTCCCTATCCCGGGGCGTGGACAATATTGCAGAATAACGGAGCGGAAATCTTCCTTAAAACATACAAGGCCTCCATGGAATTGGAGGACCATAAGCTCGAAAACGGACAGGTCCTATGTACCAAAAAGGAAATGAAGGTGGCCGTAAAAGGAGGGTATATTCGTTTGGAGGAAATTCAATTACCGGGCAAGCGAAGAATGGAAACAGGGGATGTATTAAATGGACTAAAATTGATGGAAACAGCCATAATGCTGTAAAGTCCTACTGCCATTGGGCTGTGAGAAACGTAAAAAATGCCCTACTTTATCAACAAACCCCCTGAGTTATCAACAAAAACGGCGATTTCCCCTTATTTTACTTGTGTTCACGGTAAATCCGTATAAATTTGTTCAAAGGTTTAAAAATTATTTTTAAAACAATTAATTTAATCACATTATGAACAAAACAGAATTAATCGATGCAATGGCTGCTGATGCTGGCATCACAAAAGCTGCTGCTAAAAAGTCATTGGAATCTTTTTTAGGGAACGTTGAAAAGTCTCTTAAAAAAGGGAATCGTGTATCATTAGTAGGTTTCGGATCTTGGTCCGTATCTAGAAGAAATGCAAGAGAAGGTAGAAATCCATCAACTGGAAAAACTATCAAAATTGCAGCTAAAAATGTTGTAAAGTTTAAAGCAGGTGCTGATTTGGGCAAAGCGGTAAACTAATCCATACTACCAAATTATTTAAAAACCTTGACCTTATGGTCAAGGTTTTTTTTTGTACAAATTTGCGTTTTATGGGAAATATCTTATTTTAGTTACACCAGAACAGGAAATATGATCGTCATAAAACCCAAAAAAGGGAAATTACTTATTGCTGAACCCTCATTAACAGGGGATGTTTCCTTCAATAGGTCGGTCGTCTTATTGGCTGAGCACAATGAAGAGGGATCAGTTGGCTTTATCCTCAATAAGCCCTTGGAATATAACATCAATGAATTGGTTACGGAGATTTCCATACCGCTTCAAGTTTATAATGGTGGGCCTGTTGAACAAGACAATCTATATTTTATACATAAAGTACCCCATCTTATCGATAACAGTATAGAAATATCGGACGGCATCTTTTGGGGAGGGGATTTCGATACCACCGTTCGCCTGATCAATGAAAAAATAATCGATGATGAGGATATTCGTTTCTTTCTTGGATATTCTGGTTGGTCTTCCCTTCAATTGGATCAAGAACTTTCCTCCAAATCATGGATCGTTGTACCGAACGAATATGAAAGTGACATCATACAGAAATCATCTGTTGCCTTCTGGAAGGAAAAGATGGTTGAGCTGGGTGGTAATTATTTAATTTGGTCGAATGCCCCTGAAAATCCTAGCCTAAACTAGAACGTCATTTATGAGGCCACCCTAGCCATGGCATTCAATTTACCCAACAAATTTTTGGCCACCGTATTCGCATAGATCTTTTTCCTATATTTTGTGATTGGTTGAATACCGACGATGGCATTGGTGATAAAGAGTTCATCGGCCTTTTGCAGTTCAAAAGGGGAAATCGAAGTTTCGATTATCTTAAACTCCTCTAGGTTTTCCAAGATGTGCATCAATTTATTCCGAATAATACCATTGATACACCCATCGGCTAGCGGGGGTGTCCTGACCTCATTATCCTGTACCAAAAACAGATTTCCATTGAGTGCTTCCACAACATTCTTTTGGGTGTTCAATAACAAACAATTGTCGAATCCATTTTCCTGGGCGAAAATACTCCCGGTCACGTTTAGTATCCTATTGTTTGTCTTTAAGGTAGATAGCATATCAGGATTCACGAAAAAGTCCTTATATAGGCCAATTGCATAGGCATCGTCCTCAACGCCATAAAAAGGCATCTGAAGCCCTTTGACTGCAATGATAAAGGATACTTCGTTAGAGGTGGGCGTATAAAGGCCTCCATCATTCCTGAACACGGTCAGCCGCACCCGTGAGGGCGTTTGCCCAAGTTGGTTGCCATTAAGGGTGTCGATGATCTGTGCTTCTAAAAATTCCATGGTGAAGGTCATTGGGATCTCCATACGCAGTATGCGCATCGACGCCATTAGACGCATATAATGCGCTTCCCAAAATATGGGTTTTGAGTTAACCACCCTTATCGTCTCGAACAAGGCATCGCCATAACATAATCCCCTATTTTCATGATTGAGAAAAGAGGTGTCATGGGGATATAAATTGCCGTTATAATTGATCATAAAAAAAGCCCTGAAAAATCAAGGCCAAAGATAGGATATAAATATATGATGGTTTTATTTTGAACCTAAAACCTGTTTTAAACTTGAAACCTGGTTTTCCCAGAGCATCTTTGCCTCATCAACTTCATCTTCCTCGGCAAAATCAGTTATAAAAAGGGAGACATCCTTGGTGATTTCGTCTACGATGATCCTCATTTCAAAATACGTACTGTCTTCATTTTCCTCCCAAGCGAAACGCACGAATTCATCACTCTTGCGTTTTATCAATTTGGCTTCCTCTTCGGTACCATCCCATATGAACAGGAACAACTCCCCTCTAGAGTTCACATTATCTGCAAACCATTCTGAAAGACCGGATGGTGTAGCCAGATACTGATATAGCAACTGGGGAGAGGATTGTATTACAAATTCAATTTCAAACTTCGTCTTATCGTTCATTCCGATTGGTATTTAATATGGGCAATATATAGAAAACTCAATGATTAAAAAATTAAAACCATATTAATATTTTTCCCAGATGAATGTTGAAGAACAAAAAATTAACCTTTATATTTGCAGCCGTTTTATACGCCAGGAGGCAATGGTTCTACTGGTCCTGAAGGGGGATGTTCCCCACAACAGGGAAAGGCAATGCCACAGAAACGGTAAAGCGGCGGATTCCTTGATCGGGGTCATAATAATGTACATGGCGAGGTAGCTCAGCTGGTTAGAGCGTCGGATTCATAACCCGGAGGTCGGGGGATCGTGCCCCCCTCTCGCTACAAGTTTCCCAAAAAACCCAAGATCTGTGTCTTGGGTTTTTTATTGACCTACAACCTAAGTATGTGCACGCCGCCAACAGGTCGTGGAGTTGGTTGCTCACTGCAGAACAGAGGAAAAAATAAAATGACCTAAATTATAAAAGCTAGAGAACATACCTTTGCAAACCCCAAGTGCATAAAGATATAAGTTTATTAGAAATAGAAAACCACCAATGCCGAACCTTGAAGTAATACATGAAAACAACGATTTTATAGTCGTCAACAAAATGGCTTCCCTTATCAGTGAAAAAAGTCCTTATGAGGCCTGTACTGTTGAGGATCAAGTTCTTGATCACCTTCTTAGAAGTAAGCGAAAGCCCTATATCGGAATAATACATCGATTAGATCGCGTAACAAGTGGTGTGCTGATGTTTGCGAAGAAAAAAAGCATTCTTGTGGAATTCAATGATCTATTTAGTCGTCGAAAAGTTCAAAAAACCTATTTGGCCATTGTAAAGGACAAACCCCCAAAGAACCAAGAAAACCTGATCGATTTTCTCATAAAAAACAATCTGGAAAAACGAGCGGATATAGTCCAATCAACATCGAAAGACGCCTTGGAATGTATTCTATCCTATAAAGTACTTGATAAGAACGATTTTGGTTATCTCCTCGAAATAAAACCGAAAACAGGTCGATTCCATCAAATTAGAGCCCAATTGGCACATATAGGGCTTCCTATTATCGGTGATGAAAAATATGGTTCAAATAAAGAATATTTCCCGCGCTCCATATGCCTTCATGCATGGAAATTATCCTATCAGGTAGTTGATTCCAATGAAATCAGAACCTTTGAAGCGCCTTTGCCCAAAAACGCTTATTGGACTTTCAAATCATTCTGATCGTTGTAATTAAGAGTTGGGGGATTGACTATTTTGGAATAAGGTGTATTGAAAATTAAAAAATTTATCTCATCGTTTTCGCAAAGAGAAAATGGGCCAGATGAGTTTGTTCCCGAAATCTTACAACTATCGAAAATTATAATTCATAACGACTTCATCGAAGCCAAAAATCATTATTTTTAAGTGGCGCTATTTCTAACCGAAAATCCTATCATATTTTCAACGCAAAAGGGGCTCTATGAGACCGTTGCACACAATTCAAAACACAGATGGAGAAAAAAATTGGATTAAAGGATGCCATTTCCATTGGTATCGGAGGAATGGTTGGTGGTGGAATCTTTGCGGTTCTCGGACTGGCCGTTTCATTGGCAAAAGGTGGTACCCCTATCGCTTTTCTTTTTTCGGGGCTCATTGCACTTTTGACCGCATATTCTTACGCCAAACTTTCGAAAAAATATCCCGAAAATGGAGGAACTGTAAAATTTGTACACCAACAGTACGGAAATGGTCTTTTTGCAGGGGGTATTAATAATTTACTTTGGATTAGCTACATAGTCATGTTGGCACTCTATTCATCCGCTTTCGGCGCTTACGGCGCTGAATTGATTTCTCTTACTGGCGAAAAGGACATTGATGTGCGAATATTTCAAACCGCCATAATACTAGTTGCTTTGTTGATCAATTACTTAAGTGTAAAACTTGTAAGCAAGATCGAATCGATTTCCGTGGTTATAAAATTACTTATATTGATTGCGTTTATTGTCATAGGCTTCTATGGGCTTTACAAACATCCTGAAAACCTCGGTCAACTTTCGCCAAAAAATTGGGAAAACCCAATATTATTGCTTTCTGGAGGCATGGTAATATTCGTTGCCTATGAGGGATTTGAACTTATAGCAAATTCTATTTCCGATTTAAAGAACAAAGAAAAGAATACCGAAAAAGCCTATTTCGGTGCTGTAGGCTTTGTTGTTATATTATACATCCTAATTGCCGTGGTAACGGTGGGAGCGTTGCCTTTTTCACAAATCGCGAATGCCGAAGACTATGTTTTGGCCAAGGCAGCTGAACCAACTTTAGGACAAGTAGGATTTACGATTATCACGATCACGGCCTTGATCTCAACTTTTTCTGCAATTAATGCAACGGTTTTAGGGAGTGGACGAGTAAATTACAATATTGCGGAAGACGATGAACTCCCAAATTATTTTTGTTATAAATTTTGGGGCGAACCCATAGGTTTGCTGATCACAGCAATACTATCCATTACATTGGTGAACTTATTCAATCTACAAAGTATCTCAACTGCGGGGAGTGCTGGGTTCTTGTTGATTTTCTGTATCGTAAATTATATCGGTTTCAAAAGACACCAAGAATTGGAATCAAAAAAGTGGATTCATTTGACAGCAAGTTTTCTGTGTTTTTCAGCATTTATAACATTGATAATTCAACAATTTTCACAGAATGGAAGTGGGGTTATTGCTACCCTTGGAATCATATTTTTCTGCTTTTTATTTGAATGGATATATAAAAAAACAGAACATAAGGGGCTGCCTGATTAATGGCAATGCGAGCCCCAAAAATATAGATGACCTTGATACCAAATAATTCAAAGGCCTGCGTAGGCCATACATACGTAAATTCGAATGGATAGTATTTTGGATAAACCTTTTTTTAACAACACATAAAACTACAGGGACTACAATCGATGAAATTGACATATTTTGAAAGTTCGGTTCAAACGTTATCTTTGCGTCGAAAATCACAAAGTATTGTCCAGAACCTTGATTTTAGGGTAATTTGAACGCTACGATGGGGTTAACAGGGATTCACATTCATAACACACGCTGTTTGCATCAATAACTATGGTTGAATATATAACAACATTATTTTTCATTTTTGCTGTTATTGACCCTATTGGTTCAATTCCTGTATATCTGGAGGCTACCAAGGAATTCGATATCATCCACAAGAAAAAAATTGCAATTCGGGCTTCGGTAATTTCCTTTCTGATTTTGTTGTTTTTTATTTTGATCGGGCAGTTGATTTTAGAGGGAATGTCTGTGTCACTTGACGCCTTTCAAATTTCAGGCGGAGTCATACTGTTCCTGTTTGCATTGACGATGATATTCGGCGATGGAAAACCCGAACAGGAAAAAAATCGTATAACGGATTATAAACACGTTACCATATTCCCTATTGCTATTCCCTCTATCGCTTCACCGGGTGCTATTATGGCCGTTGTTTTGATGACAGATAACCATTTGTACACTATTCAACAACAAACGATCACAACCATACTGGTGTTGTTTGTTATCGGAATTACGTGCTTAATCCTTCTAACAGCCAATCATTTACAAAATAGGATCGGGAGTTATGGGATTACGGTAATTAGTAAGATTATGGGATTGATACTCGCCTCATATGCCGTACAAAGTATATTAAGCGGAATTAGTAATTACTTTGGGAACTGATGGTGCATGACCTTTATTAGTCTACCTTCGGCAAAAAATAATGTCGATAGAGCGAAGAGTGCAATTGGTAGAAAGCCTTTTTCATCAATTGGAGCAAGAGACCGCTCAATTTAAACAGGCATCAGGGATTGGTTGTGTTTCTGGGTGTGGAAAATGTTGTACCTATCCCGATGTAGAAGCTTCTCCCCTAGAATTTCTGCCCTGGGCCTTTGACTTATTTTTGAATAGGGAAGCCGAAAAAACGCTCGCTATGCTTAAGGAAACCAAAACTTCAACGTGTTTGATCTACAAACCTTTGGCGATTATTGATCAGGGGCGTTGTAGCAGTTACAATTACCGAGGTTTAATTTGCCGATTGTTTGGTTTTGCAGCCAATAGCGATAAATATGGCAATTTAAGATTAGCTACTTGTAAAATCATCAAAGAAGGTCAGGCCGATAACTACAATTCCACTGCCGAAGCCATTTCCAAAGGATTGTATGTACCTGTATTTACCGAGTATTACATGCAATTGAACCAAATAGATTTTCATCTGGGAAACATCATAGTACCAGTAAACAAAGCACTTAGAATGGCTTTGGAAGAAGTTTTACAATATTACGCGTACAGGCCTTCGCCCGATGTAAAAAAAAGGTGTCTTTAAAAACTCGACACCAAAAAAACCGATGCCTTGCGAATCCTACCTATAGCAAGCAACTATTTGTTTACCATGTTTTTGGCATGGATGGGATATCCTGACTTATTCAGTAACTTAGGGCAGCGACTTAAAGGCGCTGTGGTCTACCTACCTTCTCGCCCACTGCCGGTACGGATGCCTATAATGCATCCAAGCGAGCCAAGACTGTGGTGACCCAGTGTAAAAAGCAATAATCGGATTGAATGAAAACCTAAATAACTGCATTTTAGCAACTTGGAAAACAAATTTCACTTCGATATAACTGCTAAAGCAATCCGTTTTATTAAAACGCATCATGAAAGCAATATGGACCTGCTGAAGAAGATAATGCGAATTTGATACCTTGAAAGCAGAACAACCCATCCGAATAAAACAGAGCTACCAACAATCCATACAACTTATCCTGAAAAAGCTACATTTCGGCACTTAAAGCTTTATGGATACAATAAATAGAGCGACATTGGAATCGAAATAAAGCCAATACGAATGGAAAAAACGATTGCTATTTTGATTTATATACACGCAGGTTTTGGGGGAATCGCCCTCTTGGCCGGACTGGTTTCCCTTGTGGCCAAAAAAGGGGGGTATATTCATAAGAAAGCGGGAGTAATATTCTTCTATTCCATGTTGGTTTCAGCGATCACCGCCATGGTCGTATCCTTTTTGCCTAAACATGAAAGTCCATTTCTGTTCGCTGTCGGGATTTTTAGCTTGTATTTTATACTTACCGGGTATCGAGCATTAAAATTCAAAGATCCCGAACCTAAACTCCAAATAGATAAATTGATTTCGAGAACCATGTTCATCACTGGACTTTTAATGATTTTCTTACCTATAATCCTAACTTCCAAAATAAACATCATCCTTACCGTTTTCGCTATAGTCGGAATAATTTTTTCCATTCGTGATTTGATGTTATATAAAGACATGGGCACCCTCAAAAAAAGCTGGCTCAAACTGCATTTGGGAAAAATGATTGGTGGTTATATATCTGCAACAACGGCATTCGTGGTCGTGAATGATTTCTTCCCAAGTTTCTATGGCTGGTTTGTTCCGGGTATAATCGGTGGGCTTTACATAACCTACTGGATTAGACGTCTGAATAGAAGACCAACCGAACATAAAACCAAGTAGTATTGTGGCCTTGGCTTTTATCGAAAGTATTGTCAACATAAGAGATTGCGCAAACCCATCCCCAAAGGCATTATGGCGAATACATGTGTTGTTCTTCGGTCAATACCTTTCATTTATTTTGAGGTTAAACAACATTACTAAAATTACCATAACTTTATAGTATAGTATATTAAATACGCTCTTGCCTAAAACAAGAATTATGGTTGAATTGCTCAAAACGCACCTACAAAAAAAAGCGGTCGATAAAAT
>NZ_JBATHS010000111.1:0-12668 GCF_049667165.1 Maribacter sp. | reverse complement strand
CTTATAGGCAAAAACATTCTCGAATGAAAATTCTTTCTTTTCATTTATGCCACTAAAAGCGACCCACTCGTTTTCACGGGACAACATACCCAAATCATATCCTTTCGTCTTGTTTTTGACCGTTCCGCCCAACGTAAACCCATGCTCAAAAGAAAATTTTTCCCTTGGATTCACTTCCTTGATCATTTCATTCAGGGTAGAATGTTCCATCCCTTGGTTGAGCAATACTACATCCAAATACTCTTTTTCGTTTTCCTCCCTATTTCTAAAATAAAATGCAGGAGTTTCAATAGCTCCTTTTACATAGGGCGACAACAAAAACCCGCTTTTAATATGTTGCTGTTCACGGAAGGCCTTGGTTTCTTCAGGTAGGATGGAAATACTTAATTGGGCCGAAACTGGTTTATAATCGGGCCCTATGGTTTTAATCTTGAAAAGAAGGGAATCGTTCTCGATGTTCACCCGATCAATGAGCACTGCTGTATCCTCATTCTGTTTATCGACATAAAACTTGCGTACCGCAATGGGCTGGTTTTCCTGAAAGAGTGTGACCCTATTGACTCCCGGCAACATTTTGGTTTTGTCAATAAACAACTCCTGTGATGTTTCCTGTGCATTCTCTAAGGATAGGTGTACTGCTTCATACAGTGTATTGTTCCTGTAAAAAAGTAACGTAAACTTTTTGCCGTTCAAACTGGGTAAGGTTTCGGCATTGGTTCGCAGTGTAAGTTTGATTTTTTCCATAGCCGCATTATCCAGGCTAAATACAAGTCCGGTTTTATCGGCCTTGGGCAAACTATATTTTTGAATCGTATCAATACTGAGGATGGCCCTATACGATTCGTTCTTTTCATAAAAAAAACGGCATGTACCCATACCGAATAAATTCCCTTCGAAGGTGGTGATATCATTACCATTTGAATCGACAATCTTCCCATGAAAGGGATCATCCTTTTCTAGGCCCGTGACTTTAATACCTATGGTATTCTGGACACCTTCCAATAAATGACCACTCTCTGGGAAAAATGCTACGGTTATTCCGGATGTTGGCCCTCTTTTGGTATGTGCAATTATATTCGAGGGATTGATGATTTCAATTTCTTGCAGGAATACATTCTGAGGTCCGAAATTTTGCATGAAACTGGTAAATCCTTGAATGAAATAAGTACCAGACGGAATCGTATTATCGATAAAAAAATCACCCTGGCCCATGCCCTTATTCACAAACACGTTTTTACTGGCTATCACATCGCCCTTGCTCTCCAATAGGTTTACAAGAAGATTGGTCGTAAGCCCAGCAGGGGTATTGTCATCTTCTACCACATAAGCGGCAAACCAAATATTCTCGTTGGCAAAATAGACTGATTTATTCAAATGGATAAACACCTTTTCCTTGTATAGGGCATCTTTGGTCAGCGGCTCAATAACCTCCGTTGAAAAATCATTTTGGGAAAAAACATACAAAGGACCGATTAGGACCCATAAAACGAATAGTGTACAAATTCTTAAACCCATTACTATTATTTTATTCTACAACTGCAAAATTATCGATATTCAGTTTTGACCTTATTTGGTTGTTCCACTGTATCAGGTTTTGATAATTCAAACCTGAACTCGTTTCCTTTTGTATTTTCTTTTCCATTAAAGTGGCCTCCTTAAATTTTTCATCACATTGGATAATTGCTTCTTCAAAGGTCATTCCCGGATAAATCTGGGCTTCCAAAAGCTGCCTATAATATTCATAAATGTCAAACATGATATTTACATATACCAATTTGTTTTTGGTGCGGCTATGCCTACAAAAGGAAGAATACCTATCGAACAAGGTTTTAACAACATACTTATTTCGCCCACCCTCATCTTTATATTGATCTAGAACATAACTGAACACATATTCCTGCTCTACCTCCATACTAGTCATACCTCTAATCATTTCAGAACTGGAATGATAGACCCTATCGGCTTTTTCAGTTCCCCAAACCTCAGTTTCAGAGGGATTATCATTGATTATTTCAGTTGCAATATCCTGTTTTATGATTTTCCATGCCAACCTTTTATCCCTATTCCAAGAAACAACCGAAGGTTTGGTATATACAATGTGATCTGCAGGTATGGTATTGTCATAGTTGATCAGATATCCATAATGCTTCATAAATTCCATGGATCTTTTCTCCCTGATACTTTGTGGAAATTGAAAATTTGTGTTCCAAAAATCATCAGTCGCTTGTAAGGCGATGATCTTGTCGTAATCATTTTTGAATTGAACGGGGATTGTGAAATAGGGTTCGTCAAAAGAAGTGTTGTAGTCATAAAAATATACCAAGGTATGGGATTCTATGATTTCCTTGGAAGTCATATATTCATAATTAACCGAAAAATCGAAATTCAAATATTGTATCTTCTCCAAATCCAAAGGATTAAAAACTATTTCAAGCTTTATCTCTTTAGGCCATATCTTAACACTTTTATTGATCGAGGTCAGTTTCTTGGTTTCAGGGTTATTTATCCAGAGCTCAATTTTTTTGATGATCAGCGTACTTCGATTGAACAAAATTTTACCCGAAAAATAGCGGGTTTCCGATTTTACAGGAGCAAAGGAAATCGACATATCCCCTTTGGTACAATTGTGACATGGGTCAATTGTTATTTTGTAAATCCTCTTAGTATAACTTGATGACATATTCCCTGGATAAAAAGGCAATATTTGGCTGGAACTCTTGAAAAATTGAAAATCACTTAGTATTTTGGTGTTGTCCAAACTATAAAAGGGAAACGATTTATTTTGGCCAAAGCGACCGCTTTTAATATCCAAATCCAATATACCGCCCGATAGGCTTTGTTCGGCATTATAAAAACCTTCAATTTGTTCTATGGGGATATCCCTTGCGGAGGAGGTCAAAGTTAAAAAAGCCTTACAATTTGAAACAGCTTCCTTCTGACGGTATTTTTTTACCAAACTATTCAACAAGTCAAAAGCATAATCCTTATTTTCAGGAAAGGCAACTAATGTGACCTCATTCAATGCTTCTATATTTGGCCTTAAATAAAGGTAGGGGGTAGTTTTAAAATGGGACAATGGCACCCGCTTCTTTTCAAAACCAATATAAGTAACTTCAAGACTATCTGCTTTTTTCAAGGAAAAAAGCCTAAATTCCCCATCCTCATTGGTAATGGTATATGAATTGACATTTACCAGCCTTATGGTAGCATAAGGTAGTGGCTCCTGGTTCACTTCATCTAAAACATAACCTTCAACTTCGATCTGGGCATATCCTAGATGGAAGATCAAGAACAACGGAAGTACCATTGCTTTTATCAGGGTGCTTCTATTTAACTTAAAGAAATCCATACATCGAATGTTAGATTAGAAGCGCTACAGTAAAGTTGATTATCTACCTGTACCCTTTAAAGTTAAATAAATATTGAATCAATTAACAGTCCCCTAGGCAAAAATAGTGTTGAAATGGCCCTGTATTATGAAAGATCACAATCTGTCGACATGCAATCCACTTGTGGGCAATTAATCCCAAAGTCGGTTATCCTTATTCCCTCTTCACATATCATCCGCGAGATACATAAGTCCCTAAAATCATATGCATTGTCTTTTAAAACACAAGTAAGCCTAATCGCCGGGATTAATTGATTATTTTTAAGCCCGAAAACTTCATATCACTTTTTCAAATCTGTTCTATCCTATGGAAAACCCAACCCAAATTTATGGTATTAGAGCCGTCATCGAAGCAATCAATGCGGGTGAGGCCATTGATAAAGTATTTATCCAAAAAGGGCTTAAAGGGGATCTAGCCAAGGAATTGGAAGGTTTGATCCGTAAAAAGGGAATCAATGCCTCCTATGTCCCCCCCGAAAAATTAAACAGGCTGACCCAAAATAACCATCAGGGGGTCATTGCAAACATCTCCCCGATTACCTTTTATACCCTTGAAACCCTGGTGGAACGAGTCATGGACAGCAAAACGAATCCATTGTTCCTTTTATTGGATCAACTTTCGGATGTCCGTAATTTTGGTGCCATTATCAGAACTGCCGAATGTACAGGCGTCGATGGTATCATCATACAAAAAAAAGGGGCTGCCCCCGTTACTGCGGATACTATCAAGACCTCTGCTGGAGCGGCATTTAGGGTGCCGATTGCCAAGGTAGACCATATTAAGGATGCGGTATTTTATCTTCAGGCATCAGGTATTTCGGTAACCGTGGCTACCGAAAAAACGAACACCAGTATTTATGAGCTTTCTTTCAAGGAACCCAGCGCCATTGTTATGGGTGCTGAAGATAAAGGGGTATCCCCCTCGGTCATAAAAGCGGCTGACCATTCCGCAAAACTTCCCTTATTGGGCGAGATCGGTTCTTTGAATGTATCGGTTGCCTGCGGGGTTTTTCTGTACGAAGTGGTTCGCCAAAGAATGGGTTAATCCGTCGGGTTTTCCCTTTTATCCTTGGGTCTATAATGATATGTTATTCTGATTCCTTTATCGTCTTGATCAATGTCTTCTGGCCGTGTTTCAATAAAATTCCCATCCGCATCAAAATGTTTAAGGAACTCATCGGCTTCCTCATCATAATCCTCATGTTCCCAAGCGAATTTCCTCGGTGAAGGGGTCTTGGCTTTCATAAAAATCGCCAATAACAGTCCCGTAACAAATCCGCCTAAATGCCCCTCCCATGAAATGTCATCCTTAATAGGGAAAATATACCAAAGTAAACTTCCATAAATGAACACGACGATCAGTGAAAGGGCGACCAACCGGTAATATTTGGTGAAAATCCCTTTAAAGAAAACAAAACTTGCAAGCACATAGATGACCCCACTTGCCCCTATATGGTAGGAAGGTCGTCCTATCACCCAAGTGATCAAACCAGACAGGAGAACGCCCCAGAACAGTACTTTAAGGGCTATCTTTCGATAGAAATAGAATAGAGACGCCATAAGTATGGCCAAGGGAATGGTATTGTTATACAGATGTTCCACAGAGCCATGTATGAACGGGCTAAAAACCACACCCCGTAAGCCCGAAAAGGTCCTGGGATCAACGCCATACTGATTGAGGTTTATGTGAAACTGTAACTCCACCCAAAAAACGGTCCATATGCATAGCATCGCCGCAAGTGGGGCAATGACGACCGCATTGGAAAATTTGAAATAGTGGTGCTCAGACATCCCTTAAAATTAATGGTTTTCCAATCAATAATTCCGCCATAAATGTAAAACCTGATAAATTGTCATCAACAGAATTATAGTATTTTTACGGTATGAACGAACCGCTTGCAGAACGGGTACGCCCCAAAACATTGGAAGACTATATAAGCCAACACCATTTGGTGGGGGAACACGGTTCGTTGACCCATCAAATCAAAAAAGGGATTATTCCATCCCTTATTTTTTGGGGACCTCCGGGAACCGGTAAAACGACCCTTGCCAACATTATAGCCCAAGAGAGCAAAAGACCCTTTTACACGTTGAGCGCCATAAACAGCGGCGTTAAGGATATACGCGACGTCATTGAAAAGGCCAAACAAAGCGGTGGCTTGTTCACGACCAAAAATCCGATCTTGTTTATTGATGAAATACATCGTTTCAGCAAATCGCAACAAGATTCGTTGCTAGGTGCCGTTGAAAAAGGTTGGGTTACCCTTATCGGGGCGACCACTGAAAATCCGAGTTTTGAAGTGATTCCCGCGTTATTGTCCCGATGTCAGGTTTATGTTTTGAACCCCTTTGGCAAGGAGGATCTTGAAGCGCTGCTGCAACGTGCCATGAAAGAGGATGACTTTTTGAAATCAAAGCATATAAAACTAAAGGAAACCGAAGCCTTGTTACGCCTTTCGGGGGGCGATGGAAGAAAGCTGCTCAACATCTTTGAACTGGTCGTAAATTCGGAAGAGACCGATACCATTTCGATTACCAATGAATCGGTGATGGCAAAGGTTCAAAAGAACACGGTCTTATACGACAAGACCGGGGAACAGCATTATGATATCATATCGGCCTTTATAAAATCGATCCGGGGCAGTGATCCCAATGGGGCGGTTTATTGGTTGGCCCGTATGATCGAAGGCGGTGAAGACCTGAAATTCATAGCACGCCGTCTGTTGATCTCTGCCTCTGAGGATATTGGTTTGGCTAATCCTACGGCTTTGGTCATCGCCAACAACGCCTTTCAGGCGGTTACGACGATCGGTTATCCCGAAGCTCGAATCATCTTGAGCCAATGTGCCATCTATCTTGCGACTTCCGCAAAAAGCAATGCCAGTTACATGGCAATCGGCAATGCCCAACAAGCCGTGCGACAGACGGGGGATTTATCGGTTCCCTTACCCTTGCGAAATGCCCCGACCAAATTGATGAAGGACCTTGGTTATGGCAAGGAGTACAAATATTCGCACGACTATGAAAACAACTTCGTCGATGAGGAATTTTTACCTGAAGAACTTTCCGGGACCAGCTTTTACCAACCGGGCAAAAACCAGCGTGAAAATGCCATCAGTGAATTTTTAAAACACCGTTGGAAAGGAAAATACGATGTTTAGAATTTGATGTTCAATACTTCCGAAATCAGTTGCCCGCCTAAATAATACTCCAAATACCAGGTCCCGTCTTTTTTGAACACTACCCCATTATCCTTCTCATACGTAACCGTATATACATCGGGAATGGAAGTGCGATAGAGCTTTAGTTTGATTTTCGGGCTACTGTCTACCAGTTGAAACCCACCCGGTATTTCTTGGGCATAAAGCATGTTCGCATCCATCTGTTCCCTTACCAACACCTCTTTTTCCACCGGTACCGCTTTTTCAATGGCAGTTGCAACGGGTTCCGTATTTTTGTACAATTGGGTTTCGGGAGTTGCCTCCTGTTTTACCACAACCTGATCAACGCTGTTTTTGGGATGCTTTGTTGTTTCCATTGGCACACTATTCTTGATTACCTCCGATTGTTTCATTTCTGGCGGGGTATAGTTATAATCCATGGCCTTAATGGTTGCAAAAGCCTCGGTAAATGACTCTCGGTAGGCACTTTCAAAGTCCTTTTCCTTACTGCTTCCGACCACTGTGGTCAATATGGTTTTTGAAGCACAATCCTTTAAGATCATTGCCGTTTTTGTGGTAAACATCGATGATTCATCGTTTACGGAAACCAATAGGCCCAAACAACGGTTTTTTTCCAAATCCTCGGGCAGGGCATCATCGTACACCGCAGTGAACCCGTTCTTGGTGAACAAATATTTGATCAGTGTACTGGTCTTATATTGGTTCTCCTTTTTGAAGGCATCCAATTTTTTCGGTACGATGAAATATTTATAGGTATTGAGGTTTTCCTGGGAATAGCCATTGCACCAACAAAAAACGAAGAGTAGTACGAACAGTTTTTTTATAATCACGATATATCAATTCTTTCCCCAAGATATGATATTTAATCCAAATTGAAAAGAGGCATACTTGCTGGCCGCAAGATTACCATAGCCCAATAAATTATCGGCCATAAGATAGAAGTTAACGGGACCGGCCTGAAAACTTGCCCCCAGGCCAATATTGGTAAACGAAAATTTATCCGCGGTATACGTAGCCTTCATGGCCAGGTAATTACCGAATCTTCGCTGATAAAATGCTGTAATGGCGCTTTGGGGACCTCTTGGCCTATTGATCATATAAAGCTGCCCGCCAACACTATTTCGATATTTTACCACATTATGACTATTGCCTGCATTGCTATAATCGCAGTCGCAGAGTGCCGGGCCCTGCACGGGTTCACCAAAATTATACCGTAAGGAACCATAGAGTTTCGTTGGTCTAAACGTGATATAACTCGATGTCTCTTCCTCAAAGGGTATAAAGGCCTCAACCTCATCAACCAAATTTTGCCAAAAATCCTGGTTTGGATCAGATAAGGCATCTGGTAAGATGATTTGCATGCCTTCAATTGTCGCATTGCCCTGCAAGGCAAAGTTCTCAATATCGTTTGCATGATAAATAAACCCCAGATCCAACAAACTACCGGTCAAGACCGTCTGCGGATTCAAATGGTAGGTAAAACCCAAATCAACGCCCAACCCAAGATTGCCCCCAAAAAGACCACGTTTTAAAAGTGTTCCGGGAATAGTCTCATCGTCGATGGCTTTTTCAATAGCATTGCCGCCAGAGGTCCTAACTTGTAAATCCGCATCAAGGGTGCTGGCAAGAATATTGTTTTGGCCTTCCGTGGTGACAAAATAGCCTTTGTTTTGGGTCGAATTGAAATCGAATATGCTCGAGTAAATCTTTCCCCTTGCACCTAGGGTCAAGTCACCGTTCATTTTTTTATTTATTCCGAAATGAAACACATTGAGCATTTCGCCCCGGGTCTTCAAATGACTTAGGTCAAAACGATCATTCAACCTATCGGCATTTCCTTCATAACCTAAAATCGCATAATCCCGGAACCAATAACCAATGGCGTCACCTTCGTTGTAGAGACCAAAAGAATAGAAAACGCTCGGGTCCTTACCCCTGAATCCCCCATTAAAAATCTCCAATTGATAGGTTCCGCTTAGTTCATCTTGTATGGACATTCCGTAGATAGCCCTATCACGAACCTTGTCGTTGATGTTGAGACCGTCATCGGCGAAGATATCATTGACCGAGATGCCACTTGAACCTGCTTGGAATGAAATTCCCGATAGGGCAGGGATCCCAGCATACCAACTGAAATCGGTCTCCATTCCGGGATTGACCATCAACGCTTGGGGTATCTCCGTAAAATCGTACAATAGCTGTTTGTTTTGGGCATGCACGGCAAGGCCAGCCCATAATATGGATACCGCTAAAAATTTTCTTAGTATCATTTTATGCGGACCATGAATTTACCACTACTCTTTAGTGTGACCATGGGGTCGGGTTGGGACGAGGTACTGGTATTGTCACCAAGGTTGGTTGCAGCTACAAGAAGGCTGGACGTATTTCTTATGATATCCAAATTGCGCCCAGCAGGCCCATATGCAATCTCGCGAATCACGACACCCGTAGGTTCGGGATCAAGCAGAAACTGCTCGGTATCCAATACCGTTCCCGCTTCATCCAAAAATTGCACTTCAATCTCCAAAGGCTTACTGGTCGTGTTTTCAACTTGGTACGTCAAAACGCCTTCAAGAACCCTATCAGCAAAAATATTTTCTGAAAATGCATCAAAATTAAAATTCTGGGAATAGGTATCCGGTCCGGTTATATCATTAATCGTGTTTTCAGGAACTTCTAGGTACAGGACGCTTGCCTCATAGGTTGGGGTTACACTAAGATCATCATATTGATTGAAATCCTGATCCTCCATACAGGAAAGAAGTGATAGGAATGTAATCGCAATCCATAAATACGTACCTGCCTTTTTCATTGCATATAACCTTTTAATCGATAAAAAGGAGCCTTTGTTATACTATGTATAACTCTACAAAAAGCTTTTTATTTCACTTAAATCGTGAATCATATGACAAAATTCGTGGTCTGGTTCGTTATGTGCGTTAAAGTGGATTGCATGGAAGCCTACGGCCTTGGCCCCAAGAATATCGGCTTCCAAACTATCGCCTATCATAATCGCACTGTCCGAAGTGGTGTTCGCCCTTCGCAATGCCAATTCAAAAATCAAGGGATTCGGTTTTTTGACTCCTGCCATTTCAGAATTTACGATCTGATCAAAATAATCCCGAATCTTGGCGTTCATCAACTTTCTTTCCTGAACTTCCTCGAAACCATTGGTGATGATATGTAGTTTATACTTGGGTTTTAGATAGTCCAATACCTCAATGGCATTGGGGTAAAGATGGTTGTACGAAGAGAGGTATTTGATGTAATCTACCGCCAACTGATTGATTACGTCATCCGAAACCCGATATTTCAATTCATCGAAAACGATTTTCAATCGTTGGTATCGCAATTGTGTCTTGGTGATCTTGTCTTCCCGGTACAGTTTCCAGAATGCCAGGTTTATAGGAATATATACCTTAAGGAAGTCATCTAGGTCAACTTCGATCTTGTGGGCGTTCAATATTCTTTCAAAGGTAAGCGCTGAGTTCCTTTCAAAGTCCCATAGTGTGTGGTCCAAATCAAAAAACACGTCCGATATCCGCTCCTTAAACATGATAATTCTTTATGATTGCCTCATAGGTCTCCTTCCAATCGATTGGGTGGTCAGTACCCAATAGTTCGTTCGAAAAAACCGAAATAAACTCTCCATTTACTTTTTTCACTTCTTGGTACAGGGATCTCACTTTCTCTAAAATAGTAGTTATGGAGGTCTCCTCGTGCAAGGCATAATCATGAAAGGCAAAAGAATGCACTCGAATAGGCTGTTGCAATTCCATATTGATGTCGTATAAATAAAATGGGAACGACGTACCCGCCCTAAAACCAATTTCATGGGTATAGCCCATGGTAAAATCATCGGTAAACTCGGCATCGACCAAATTTCGATAGGTTTGGGGGACATCTACCCTATTGTACCGCATTCTTGAGAACTCCACTTGTCTGTTGATCACTTCGGCCAAGTTCTTTTTCTCTCCTCGCAACAATTCCACATTATTGAACGAACTATAAGAGGCGGCCAAGGATACTTTGCAGTAATCCGCTATTGATTTGATCAGGTGCCGAAAATTATTGTTATTGGGAGAAACGTTCTTGTCATAGGTCGAATACGAAGCGAACTGAAAAAAGAACATACAATTTAAATCATATTCCTTCCTTTTTTGTATCAAAAAATCGAAATTGTCGTAGGGATCCTTTACCGGATTGAACCATACCACCACCCTTTCGAACAACCGTTTTATCCTAAACTTGGCTAAATCGAGCAGAAGCCCGGCAAGGCTGCGTGTAAACCCCCGATGAGCATAACAATGGGAGGTGGTCACATCTATGATTGAAATATACTTGTAGTCGGGTTTCTTGACTTCCATATCCGGAAAACGTTCCAGTAACCTATCCAATAATTTATTGGCCCAAAGATCGACGACAGGAAGTGTCAAGAAATTGTTTTGGTAGGCTATACTATCCTTGGGCGAAAACCTACCGTGTATATCCTTTACATGGGGAAGATATTCCTCATATCTGGAAAGCAAATAAAAACTTGCAGAGAAAATATCGTAAGGCAAGGCACTATTCTCACTGGTCGTAAAAAAACAGGGGACCCCTTCCCAATCCATCACATTGATTTGGATATCGTTGATACCATGCTCAAAAAGCAGATCATTGCTTCGCACAAAGAACTCGTTCTGCAAGGGTTGTTTGGTATAGGTGATCTTAGCGCCTGAATGCTTGATAAAATCCTCGACCTTGGTGGTGAATGATACTTCTATTCCCAGTATCCTGGGAAACACCTGTCGCATAATGTAACTGAACCGTGGTGTAATCTTATGCGTATAAATCAGTAACATCCGTTTGTTGAAAAATGGGTTTATAGAATCGATTGATCAGCAAAACTAAAGTAATCCTTTTGGGTAATGATCAAATGATCCAAAATTTTTATATCCAAAGCCACAGCGGCATTCTTTAGTTTTTGGGTAAGTTGTTTATCGGCACTGCTTGGTTTCAATCCTCCTGAGGGATGATTGTGTGCCAAAATAAGGGCAACGGCCCCCAATTCCAATGCCTGCTTCATAACCAAACGGACATCTACCAAGGTGCCGGTAATACCCCCTTTACTCAATTGTGCCGTATGTAGTACCTTGTTTGAATTGTTCAGATATACGATCCAAAATTCCTCATGGGGCAATTCGCCCATTGTGGGCTGCAAAAGCTCAAAGGCATCCATGCTACTTCCTATCTTGATGATTTTTTGGGCTTCTTCCCCCCTTCTTCTTCGACCAATCTCCAAGGCTGCAGCAATGGTTACCGCCTTGGCCTCACCAATACCCTTAAACTGCATCAATTGATTAATGGAAAGCTTCCCCAGTTCATTTAGATTATTATTCACTGCGGCCAAAATTCGCTTCGATAGGTCCACCGCACTTTCATTTCTACTACCCGATCCAATTAAAATGGCAATCAACTCCGCATCCGATAATATGGATTTACCCTTACGGACCATTTTTTCCCGAGGTTTATCATCGTCTGACCAGTGTTTTATAGAAAAAGAGGAGGATTTTTCTTGCATGGGTCAAATATAATCAACAATTGTTTTCCATATAAATACCAGTGGAATTTCATTGGTGGGCACCGCCATTTCATTGACCCAAAGGTTGATTAAAAGAAATAATACCCGTTGCCCACAAAATGGCCATCATCCGAAAAAACTTCCTGTTGTTCTGTTTTTACCCGCGTATCATTGACCATTCGGGTTTCTTCCAATATTACATTGGACATGCCAAGCATAAAGGCCATCATAAGAATGGATACCTTCTTTTTTACACATCTGGAAATAAAATTAAAATGGCCGTTCATCATAACAATTCAACTAATACGTATAAATCAAAAGGTATACCAAGGACCCAGGGTATGGCAAAACTTCCGTATTTGCGTGTTCTTACCCTTCAATGAGGTTCTTCACCGCTTTCAAATCCAAGCCGCCATAATTACCTGAACTCATCAACAATAACACGGAATTATCATAATCCTGGCCAAAAACATAATCCTTGAATTGGCCGGCTTCCGTAAATATTCGAAGATCCGGTCTTTCAAAGGCCTCAGAA
>NZ_JBATHS010000110.1:0-4606 GCF_049667165.1 Maribacter sp. | reverse complement strand
ACTTTGACCCATGCTGGGTACGATTGCTATGAGGTTTCCAACTTCGGAAAACCGGGGTATTATTCCAAGAACAATACGGCCTATTGGCTTGGCAAGAAGTATATGGGCATCGGTCCTTCGGCACATTCCTATGATGGAAAAAAGAGAAGTTGGAATATTAGCAATAATCCAAAATATCTAAAGGCCATTGCAGAAGGTCATTTACCGATAACCCATGAAATTCTTTCGCGTACCGATAAGTACAATGAGTATGTTATGACCGGTTTGCGAACAAGTTGGGGAATTTCCCTGAACAGGGTCCGTGAAGAGTTTGGGGAAAAATATTATGAATATATAATCCGGCAAATACAAAAGTACATTAACCAGGGATTGTTGATGTTGACAAAAGATCAGTTAGTGGCCACAAAAAAAGGAAAGTTTTTGGTCGATGGGATTGCATCAGATCTTTTTATAGTAAATTTAGACTAGAATTAAGGTGTCATTCCTGCTGAAACAGGAATCCATGATTATAGAGTTTTTGTCTTTACGGGCGCGGTCGAAAACTAACAATACTCAAATATAAACGTCTCGAACCTACTTGCTGGAAGGCAAGGTGCGCTCGGCGGGACATTTTTCTATGATAGCAGCAATAAAAGTAAATAACAGAAACCATACGATCGATCTTTCAAAACCGTTGGATATTTCAATTCCTATGAAAGGGGATGCATCCGATGTGAATGCCTGGTATATTGAGCACGCACGAATAGAACCCCATGCCGAGGGCGAATTTGTCGGGGCAGTTTCGAAAGGTGCTGCCATCAATTTCAACCATATCTGGTTCAGTCCGCATGCGCATGGAACGCATACTGAATGTGTAGGTCATCTCACTGAGGAATTCCACTCCATAAACAAGAATCTGAACCAATATTTCTTTTATGCAGAGGTGGTGACCATTGCTCCGGAAAAACAAAAAGGGGACTTTGTGATTTCAAAAAAACAGCTACAATATGCTTTTGGGAATAAGAAAAGGGATGCCCTGATTATACGATCACTACCCAATTTAAGGGATAAAATTTCGAAGCAATATTCCTATACGAATCCACCATACCTAACAGAGGAAGCTGCCCAATTTTTGGTGGATAAGGAAATAGAACATCTATTGATCGATCTGCCCTCGATTGACAAAGAAAAGGATGGGGGCGAATTACTAGCACATAGGGCTTTTTGGGACTTCGATGGTAAAATGCGAAAACAAGCAACGATTACAGAGTTGATTTATGTGCCCAATAGCATAGAGGATGGTACCTATTTCCTTAATTTGCAGGTCGCACCCTTTGAGAATGACGCGGCACCGAGTAGACCTGTTTTATATAGGAATATAGAGGAGTAAATCAACAAGTACCATTTTTGGTACGGTAGCTACAGTCGAATTGTGATTTGCCACTCACAGCCGAAAGAAGGATAGGTCATTAATTAAATGCTAGCAAATGAAAACCTTGATTAAATTGGAAGAATTCATGATGTTCCTCCTTGGAATATTCATGTTCGGGTTGTTGGGATATCCATGGTGGTGGTTTTTGGCTTTGATACTCGTTCCTGATATCGGAATGTTAGGGTATTTGTTCGGAAATAGAATAGGGGCTATTACATATAACCTTTTTCACCACAAAGGTTTGGCCATTATTTTATATTTTGCCGGAATGTATTTTTCGGCAACCTTTATTCAATTAGCTGGGATTATTATATTTTCCCATGCGTCATTGGATAGGGTTTTAGGATATGGTTTAAAATACAACAAAGGATTCAAGTATACCCATTTAGGGGAAATCGGAAATATGCCAAATTGATCAAAATATGGCATTTGGAAAACGAAGTTGCTTTTTAGTTTTATGAAGCGGTTAAATAGTTGCATAGCCTTAGTTACGGAAATGTTTAACAAGGAAAGAAAATATGAAATGAACGAGTTTAATTGTGATATTTTATGGTTAATTTGGTATTGTAATGGATAGTATTTTAGAGGTATTTTTAGGGCTGGTTTTAGGTGCCATTCTCATGTATTGGATGTTCTCCCAATTCAGGAAAAAGAAAAGCAAGGAATTGACGGAACACCAATCGACCGTGCTTCTTGAAAAAATAAAAAGTGTATGTAAACTTATCTCAGTGGAAGGTGATTTTGCCGAAATCTATAAATATGAAAACACCAAGGAGCGTTTTTTGAGCTTGGTAAGCAGTAAAAAGAAAGCGCTGATCGTCATCAATGCCAAGGCCCAAATCGGGTATGATTTACAAAAAATACTCATGCATGCCGATATTGATAAGAAGAAGATCATTTTGACCAACTTTCCCGAGCCAGAGGTGATTTCCATAGAACCGGAATTGGAATTCTATGACATACAGAACGGACTCTTTAATACGTTTACGCCCAATGACCTTACCTCATTGAACAAAGAGGCCCGAAAACATATCATGGAAAAGATACCGGAAAGCGGCCTAATGGATACTGCAAAACGGGAAGCTTTGGAAGCGGTGTTGTTGGTGGAGAAGATTGTAGAAACCATAGGTTGGAAATTGGATTATTCCGCCTTACGCATCGAGGAAAGACAAAAGAGTCTTTTGAAAAAATAAAACCGATATGATTTAAATAATCCCATGAAAAAATACATCTTCGCCTTCCTATTTCTAATGGTCAACCTCGTAAGTTATGGCCAAACAAAGAGCACTATCAAAGATTTCGATGCCAATTTTGCGCATACGGTATATTTTTGGCTTCAAAATCCAGATAGTCAAGAAGACCGTACTGCCTTTGAGACGTCCCTACAGAAATTCATGGACCATTCGGCCTATGCGAAGACCAAGTATATAGGGATTTCCCCAAAGCCTAGCAGGGATGTCGTCGATGGGTCGTTTACCTATGCCTTGATCGTGACCTTTGAATCGGCCGAAGCTCAACAAAAATACCAAGATGAGGCAGCTCATAAACTGTTCATTGAAGAATCGAGCCACCTTTGGACCAAGGTGATCGTGTACGATTCAACGGGAATTTAAGATAAACAAAATGAATATTGAGGAATTCAGGGCATACTGTTTAACGAAAAAGGGCATTACCGAGGAGTTCCCTTTTGATGAACATACCTTGGTGTTCAAGGTAATGGGTAAAATGTTCGCCCTGGTTGCTTTGGAACGTTTGCCTTCTCAAGTGAATCTTAAATGTGATCCGGAAAGGGCAATTGAACTTCGAGAAGAATATGATGGTGCTATAACACCTGGTTACCACATGAGCAAGATCCATTGGAATACAATAATGTTAGAGCAAGTTCCACCAAAACTAATCTGTGAATTGGTAGACCATTCTTATGATTTGGTCGTCTCAAAATTCACTAAAAAATTAAAGGCAGCTTTTGATGCTTTGTAATCGATTATGGGTAAACTGGATTATATAATCAAAGAATTGGAAACCTGTTTTGATGGCAAGCCATGGTATGGGGATTCGGTCATGAAAAAATTGGATGCTGTGGATTGGAATATCGTCAATGATGAAATTTATGGGGACAAGACGATAGCGGTATTAGTACAACATATCATCAATTGGCGCATTTTCGTGATTAAGAAACTACAAGGGGATACCGAGTACGATATCATTATTGACGAATTAAATGATTGGATCTTGATCACAATCAAAGAAGAGGAGGAATGGGAACAGCTGAAACAGCGGATTCGACAGACCCAAAAAGAAATCCTGGAACTTTTGGCCCATAGCTCTGACGAAATATTGGATAAAAAAGTACCAGCGAAGAACTATACCTTTGGTGCCATCTTACCTAGTATCGCCCAGCACGATATTTACCATCTTGGACAAATAGCGCTGTTGAATTCGGGACGCATCAACAAGTAATCTTTGCTTATCTTTATCGATTAAACAAGCGATTTCCTTGATGCAAAATCCACAAATATTTTATAAAGAACAGATTGCCATTTTCGAAGGGCAATTGGCCCGAGTACAGAATCAACTTTATGCATCAAGCATGATCCGGTTAGTTGTTTTTTGCCTTATGGCGCTTGGAGCATACTTGACTTTTGGCAATACCAAACTGGTTATAGGCCTTATATTAATCACCATTGTCATTTTTGTTTATTTGGTTTCCAGGCATACCGATTTACAATACAAACGGGATAAGATACAGACCATACTTCAGATCAATACGACCGAATTGGAAGTGCTTCAAAGAAAGTTCGATCATTTGCCCATGGGTAACGAATTCAATGTTGCTGGGCATTACTATAGTCAGGATATCGATCTCTTCGGGAGGGGTTCTTTTTATCAATATGCGAATAGAACCGCACTAAAACAAGGTAGTGAGGTCTTTACATCAATGCTATTGGCGAATTCCATCGAGAATATAGCTGTAAAACAGAAAGCTATCAAAGAACTAAGTGAAATGCCGGAGTGGCGTCAAAATTTCTCTGCCATAGCCACCTTGGTCAAAACAAGAACTCCATATGATGTTATTTTAAAATGGTTACAGACATATAAGGGCTTTGCGCCAAAAAGCATGGGAACCATATCACTGTTGTTTTCACTGGTGTCCGTACTATTGGTGGGTTTGTATTTTTTGGATATCGTTAACGG
>NZ_JBATHS010000109.1:0-15236 GCF_049667165.1 Maribacter sp. | reverse complement strand
TGAAAGCTTTTTCAAACTCATCGTGTCTGTTTTCGGCTAAACTGATCAGTCTTGCTATGGTTTGAACGTCTTTTTTATGGAGTAACTCTTTAATTCCGGTTTCTTTTGGAAGGGCTAAAGGTGGGTTTGGAAAATCGGCCTTTTTAACCAAATCATTGATCATGCCCTGTAGGCCCATTGCACGCCCATCATCGGGTGAATACACCTTGGTGATTCCGTAGTCCACCAGGTCTTTAATTTCCTCCGGAAGAATCACGCCACCACCACCACAGAAGATTTTGATATGGCTTGCGCCTTTTTCCTGAAGCAAATCATACATATACTTAAAGTACTCGTTATGCCCGCCCTGATAGGATGTCATGGCGATGGCATTGACATCTTCCTGAATGGCAGTATTCACCACCTCTTCCACGCTGCGGTCATGCCCTAAATGAATGACCTCGACCCCTGTGGATTGTATAATGCGGCGCATGATATTGATGGCTGCATCGTGCCCATCAAAAAGGGAGGCAGCCGTAACGATACGTACTTTATGTTTGGGAATATAGGGAGCTACTTGTTTCATCTATAATAAACACTCGTTTTTAGGGTTGTAATTTACGGAATATTCAAGAAAAAGGGAGTTAAATTTGGAATGATTCAAAAACAATGCCCCTGCCTGAATTCCCTTTTGAGGAATACAGGCTGAAGTTCAATACTATGTCTTAGAACGTCAGGGGTTTCAATCTTTCGGTGATGTATTTCTCCATATCAAAATCGATAAACGGACTGCGGGTCGGTTTATATAGGGGATGTTTGGGATGTCCTTTTTGGGTGGAATCGCCTAGTATCTTCCAATGCAGGTCAAGGGGTTTCAAATACGCATACAAACGCAACAAACAGTCCGGCAAATAATCACGGGTTTCAATTAAATCCCCATAGGCCAACCAAATCGTATCTATCCCCAATTCTTGTATGGATTGGATTATACTATTTTCATTTTTAGATTGAAACGTCTGGTTTATTTTTTTGTGCAACTGGTTTGGATATGTAGCTCTTTGGGGATACAGGTTGTACATGACCCATCCATCAAAACCATTGAATTGCGCGATCCGTTTTACAGATCGCAATGTGTTGTCCAAGGCATTAGGCCTTGCCGTACTGGGGTTGATCCCTATACAGGCCACCATGTTTTCGCTTCTTTCCCCTAAAATATAGCGCGCAGTATCCGTTGTATTATTTCGGTAAATCCATTCGCTTTTTTCTGCTACCATGGTGTTTTCTAAGCACTACTAAAACCTCAGCACAATCACGCTTAATCCAAATTAAACACTTTATAGGTTCGAGACCATTCCGTGGATTCGCCGGGTTGTATGTAAATTTGAAAGAACAGTTCGGGACTGATCACATGTTTCCACCCCCAGAGATTCACTTTGTTGGTTTTAAAGCTTCCTGTTTCACTAATCCCTATCTTATGCTTATGATGCAACAATTCCCAGGATGCTTGCACATATTCCCCTCCCGATAGGTCGCTGAAAAAGAATTGCTCGTTGGGCGTACCGTTGAATCCAACTACATTCAACCCTAAGGCAACTTGCCGTTCCCTATTCACCGTTTCCTTAAAACGTTCGGGCTTTAGTTGAAATGGGAATTTCAACTCATAATCACTCCCCATCAATGCGTTGTTCAGGGCCATAAAGTTGTGGACGTACTCATCGGTACGAATATCTTTTTCTCCCGTATTTTCCAACCTACAGTTAATGACAAATCCGCTTTCGCGCAAGGCGATTTCTTTTTTCAAAACATAGGCATAGCCGTTTACGGTATCCGATGTACAACTGATTATGAATTCATGCTGTGCCGTACTTATTTTAAATTTGGCCGGTCTAATCCTGTAATTTTTATGGAAGAGATATTCGTCGGAGTCCTTTTGTAATAGCCCCACTCCTATTTTGTGAAACCAGCCTCCAATGGCCGTCTCCTCAAATCCTAGGGCGGATTCGATGCCGAACTCATTGTAAAACCCTTTACCATAAATAGTGTCATCCACAATATCCGTTCGTTCAGCAATCGATAGGGGTCTATTTTGAAACTTCACCTGGGTAATTTTCCCCGTCCAGTCGAATCTTGTAAAGTTATAATTATCCTCCGGGAAGTCGATATGAAGCTCTAGGTTCTTATTTTTTAATAGATGTGCCATAGTATGAAAAGTATATAACCAAATATTACCCTTGCCATAATTCCCAAGGGGCCCGATAGGCAGGTTTGAGCATAGAACTCGCTTCAGGGCTATTAACTATAGTACCTTCGTTGGGATTCCATTCCAATTTTTCACCGGTTCGATAGGCGATATTTCCCAAATGGGCGACGAGTGCCGCATCCCGGCCCATTTCAATGGTACAGTTGGGGTCCTTACGGTTTTTTATGCATTCCAAAAAGTTGGTGGTATGGGCATCCAATCCGCTGGCATAACTTTTCCTAGGGGGTATCGCTTCCGTGCGATATTTTCCATCTTGTTGTAAGGGCAATACTTTCCAACTGGCTCGGTTTACAGCCAAAATGCCGTTTTCTCCAATAAAGGCAACCCCGGGCTCCCCTGATTCTTCCAAATAGGGAGAAGTGCCCATAGCCATAAATTGTTCCCATATGAGATTAAAATCCCCAAAATCATAGACCGTTGTCAGGGTATCCGGGGTTTCGCTTGCATTATCCGGAAAAGCGAGTTTACCCCCTATAGCCATCACTGATTTTGGCGCAGAGGCTTTCATCCCTGCCAATACCATATCGATCATATGCACCCCCCAATCGGTCATGAGTCCACCTGCATAATCCCAAAAATAACGGAAGGTACCATGAAAGCGATTCTTGTTAAAAGGTCTTTTGGGAGCTGGACCCAACCAACGGTCATAGTCTACACCAGGGGGTGCTTCCGAATCGGGGACCACATCAAATCCACGTCCATAATTAACGTCGGCCCAGGCCTTCACCTGTCTTATTTTGCCTAAGGCCCCAGAATGCAAATAGTCAAAGGCGGAATGCCAATGGGGATCACTTCGTTGCCACTGCCCTACTTGTACTACCCGATTATATTTTCGTGCAGCTTTGACCATTAATTCAGCTTCATAAATACTATTGGCGATGGGTTTTTCGACATAAACGTCCTTCCCGGCCGCACAGGCATCGGTCATTTGAATGCAATGCCAATGATCGGGGGTACCGATGATCACTACGGCCATATTCTTAAGTTTTAAGAATTCGCGATGATCGGAAAATGTTTTGGGTCGTTTTCCTGTTTTTGTTTCCAACTCCGTGGCTCGTCTTTCCAATACCTCGGCATCGACGTCACAAATGGCCACACAAGCGGTTCCTTCATTTTTAAGAAAAGACATCAGGTCTGCCCAGCCCATACTATTTACCCCTATAAGGCCTACCTCCACCATGTCCTTGTCCTTATTGTGCCTATCCCTCGTACTGGCCGACACTTGGCTTAAAGGCAGGGTGGTGGCAATTGATGCCGCCCCGAGATTTTTTAAAAATTTTCTTCGATTCCCCATTTCAACTGATTTAGTCTTTGAAGGTACTTGATCTTTGCCAAAATAGGAAGTCGGGAGGTTATTTTATCGCGCTATATGCCCATAGTATTTAGAACTGAAAATCCATAGAAAAAGACCCTTGCTTCTAGTCCATAATCATGGTATCCCTATTGGGCGTACAAACCATACCAATGCTTTTATATTAGGAACATTATTATTATAGAATGTGATAGAAAACAAGATAGGTCATGGTTAAATCGAACTATCAATTGAACGTTAATTTAATACGTCGAAAAAGGTTATTCATAGGTATTGCCAACCTTTTGTCATTCTTTAGACCAAAACATTTTCGAATTCGGAATCGGCACAATAAATGGCGGAAATTCGGGATTGATTCACCATTTCGACCATGTCTTTAACGGTCATTCCTTCTTCAATATTAAAGATATTCACATCCGAGTTTCGTTCTTTAATTACATTTTCCAGCAAATCACCTTTCGTTATTAAAATTGAAGTACTCTTGGGAAATCGTACCATAGTATGCAAATCTTCTATATCCTTATCAGAAAATGTCAATTGCGCATCATTATTCAATATATGAACATCAATAGTCCCTTTCCAATTCCGGCAAATCAACAGCGCAATAAGTGTAGATAAGTCATTGTTCTTAACACTGAATGTTTCCTTCCAATCAACGGGAATATTTGTCATCCATAAATTGAGGCTTTTTTCAATTGCCAGACTTGCCGTGGAAAAGGGGATATAAACAATCAATCCAAAATTATTCTTCTTGGAATCCAATATGAGTTTGTCGTAATACGCTAAATTGGATGATGACGAATCTATGCTTGCAAATATGATATTCGGTTTAAAAAATGCAGCATTCAACGATTGCATACTCACATTCACTGTAGTATTGAAATCAGTATTATCAATTGTTGTATAGGATACCGATAACTCACTTTCCTTAAACTTTTTAACCGCATTTTTAAGAAAGTTTTCTAAATTTTTCTGTTCAATTCGATCTTCATTCCGCAAGGCCAATATTTTAATCGAACCTTTGGGATATATAATTGAATGGATAAGTTTAAAAGAGCTTCTGAGTTCCTTTGGCATTGTTATAGGCATGAGCAGATCAGGTCGCCATGACCTTACTTCTTTTTCTTGTCTAAGATTATTGGTTTTTTTAGTGGCCCACTCGGCCAACGCTGTAAAAAGACCACTTCTGGAGTCTCCGGCAGCAGATTTAATATTCATTTTTACCAGATACAGATAAAATATCACGATAAATACCAATGAAAACAAAGCCACTAAAACGTTCATTACGAACATTATGGCAATAGACCCCAAAGCCCCAATGGCAGGAACAATCGTTGGAATTTTCAAGGTGGGTCTATAACTCGGCAGGCCCAAGGTTTGTTCAACCAAGGCGACAACATTTACCATGGCATAGGTAATCATAAAAAACATCGTAAGTATCGGGGCTATCGTATTTAAATTACGTAATGAGATCCCTATAAGGACAATAACGGCAGTTATTAACATGGCATTGACCGGCTCACCCCTTTTGGATAGACTTGATAGGACCTTGCTTTTAGGCAGAATATTCTTCTCTCCCAACGCCAACAATATTCTAGGCGCACCAACAAACGAGCCCAATGCCGAAGAAAGTGTCGCGCCCAATAAACCAGCGAGAACAATTGGTCCGTACAATGCTTTGTCAATAAAGATATTGTAGTTTGCCGCCAAATCGGTTGGACTGGCGATAACGGCAGCAACAAATATCAAACTTACATAAATGACCGTAGTGATCACTACTGAGGATAATGTTCCTACAGGAATGCTTTTCCGGGGATTGGTCAAATCGCCGGACATATTCGCCCCTGCCATAACCCCTGTTACTGCAGGAAAAAAGACCGCAAAGACCATCCAAAAAGAGGATCCTGTGAAATTGTTTTCAATAGAGCCGGGGTATTTTCCAAACCATTCTACGTTAAAATTCAAATCGTTAACAAATAATGCGCCGTAAATAGATACCAGTGATAAAACAATTACGCCCAATATGACATACTGAATCTTAAAAGCGAAACTGGTACTTATAAATGCGATTGTCATCACCAAGGCAAAAATGCCTATGTCAAGGATAAATGGATTTATACCAGGGGTTAGTGTTTGTAGCCCTTCCCGAAATCCAAAAATATACATTGCAACAGCAATGGCCTGCGCAAAGTAAAAAGGAATTCCTATTGCTCCACCAATTTCCAATCCGAGGGATTGTGAGATCAAACTAAAGGCACCCCCACTACCGATCCGTACATTTGTCGTGATAGAGGACAAGCTAAGTGCGGTCGTGAAGGTAATGGCGACCGACAGTAAAACAATTGCCAAGGCTCCTACTACCCCTGCATTGCCTACGACCCATGGTTGACGGATATACATAATTACGCCCAGAATTGTTAGGGTCGTTGGCGTAAACACCCCCGAAAAAGTCCCGAAAGTTTTCTTTTTTATACTGTTTGCATCCATTTTTTCTGATTATATATTCTGTATCATAATCTTAAATCGATCATCTGGCCCACTGATTATTATTTATTCTGACTAACGTCAATTTTAAGTGCTGGTTTTCAGATGTTTACAAAAACCGAGTTCTTCTGGTTTCAGTTCAAATTTATCGATTTGTTTTTTGATTCTTTTGACGAGTCCCATTTTTCTTTTCTGGTCAAGGAAAAGGTATGGCCTCGGTGGGTCGTAGGGTACTTTCTTGGTGACCATGTTCCAGATGATCACGGCGAGTTTCCTTGCCGTGGCGCTCACGGCCGAATGCCTTCCCCTTCTGAAGGCGATCCTTCTGAAAAAGTCGGAAAGGTGGGTGTCCTTGAGGTTGCCTATGGCATTTGCGGCCTGTCGGAGTGCTATTTTCATTCTATTGCTGCCTTTTGGCACCCTGTTGCTCAGGACCTTTCCTCCGGATATCTTGTTGTTCGGGGCAAGCCTGAGCCAAGAGGTAAAGTGTTTTGCCGAATGGAACTTTTTAAAGCCTTCGGGCCCGATCTCGCTCATGATACTCAGAATAGAGGCGTGGGAGAGCCCTTCTATGGCAAAAAGGTCGACCCCGTCAAAGTACCTGAACGCAAGTTGGTTCATGTTCTTGATGTCCGGTGCGTTCTTGTTGATTCGCTTGTGTGGTTTCTCGGTGGTCCTTAATTTCTTGGTTTCGGGATTTGCAATGATATATCGCTTGATTGTCCTTTCGATCTCTTTGTCGCAGGCCTTTATCTTTCTTTGGCAGAACCTGTAGTTCTGCAGTTCCTGCTGGAGCCCGAAAAGATAGTCCTCCCTGTTGTTGCCGTGCAGGGCCCTCGCGATCTCCTCCTTTGGTTTTCTGCAGTTGTAGTGTCTGTGTTCGGCGAGTTCGTACGGGTCTAGGTTTCCCTTGCAGATGTCCTCGATGATCCTCATTCCCGTAAGCCCGCATACGTCCTTGACCACGACGTCCAACCTGAAGTTGAGCAGTTTGAGGAATTTCTGCATCTTGTGGGTAGCGGATGATGCCAGTTCTATCCAGTTGCCCCTTTGCCTGCAGTAGGTGCGGAGCTGCTCCGTGGCAAGGTCGGGCAGGAAGCTCCCCGTGAGAAGGCCCAGGGTGTGCAGTTTCTGGATCCACCTACAGTCCTTTACATCGGTCTTCTTGCCCTTTGCGTTCTTGGTGAACTTTCCATTGGCCAGTACCACCTCGAACCCGAATCCGATAAGTTCGGTGTACAGGTTCTGCCAGTAATCGCCCGTTGATTCCATGGCCACGGTGGTCACGCTGCATTCCAAAAGCCATTGGCACAGGGCGGTAAGGTCCTCTGCGTAGACGCCGAATTCCTTGACATCCTCGAGTTCTTGGCCTACGGCCACAAAATGGGAGCGGCTGCCGACATCTATGCCGCCGGCATTGAAATTGACCACGTCCATTCCCAGTTTCATTTTTCTTTCCATTGTAAAAAAGTTTTAAGGATTGATAAAAAATGACCCAAGGAAATGTAACTTTGAACTTGAGAAATATTCTGAACGGGGTCCTTGAGCGGCCACCACTGAAATTATCAACAAGTCCCGAATCTTCACTTCGGGACTTTTTACATTTCGACCAGAATTACGCCCGGGCTATGATGCACCAGTTTAAAAATCGGACTTGTCATGGGTCGCCCCTAAGTTCGGGAATTGACCTCGTTAGCTTAAGAAATTAATAGAGTTTCTTTATGTAGGGATTATGCCCAACGGTTTTGGGTATGATCTCGATATTGAAACGTCAACCAGACTATTCCGTTGAAAGCCCTGAGTCTTTATATAAAAGTAAGGATTTTCCGTCTGGAAAATCCACCAAAAAAAGAATGATAGATTATGTTAGGAAACGTATTATTCCACAATCCAGTGCGGATAAAATTTAATGATTTGAATCACTTGAATTACTGCCTCTCGGTATGGCATAGAATGATAAAAAGGATGTTCGATACTGACCTCCCGCATCCACCGACATTTTAGACCGGAGCCTCCTAATTAAACGAACAACATGCCAATACCTAAAATAAAGTTTACATTTTTTGTAAAGAAATACGGCATAATTTTCTAGATTTATGGTTTAACCCAAATGCTGCGTGAAATACCCATTTCTTTTTTGGTTCATTACGTTTGCGCATATAATACACTTGCAAGCGCAAAATTTTTCAGTTTCCGGAGCTGTTAAGGATGGCGATAACCAAAGTATTCCCTTTGCAACGGTTTTTTTGCTTCAGGTGGCGGACACTACCATAGTGAAAGGTGTTTCCGCAGATGAAAATGGCATGTTCGCTATTCAACATGTACTGCCCAGCACGTATTTAATCAGAGCTAGTTATATTGGAAAATATTCAGATTTAATAGGCATTGATGTTGCGAAGGATATAAAAATGGGGACCCTCATTATTGAGGAACAAGTGGAAAATTTGGAGGAGGTAGTAGTCGCTTCCGTGAAACCCAAGATAGAACGTAAGGCAGACCGTTTGATCTTCAATGTGGAGAACACCGTCGTTTCACAAGGTAGTTCATGGGATGTGCTTAAACGAACGCCAGGGGTGATTGCCATCGGTGAAGAATTACAGGTGCGGAACCAATCGGCCACCATCTATATCAATGACCGCAAGGTGCAATTGTCACCCCAAGAGGTGCAGAACCTATTGGAAAATTATCCGGCCGGACATATAAAATTGGTCGAGGTCATTGGCAATCCCCCAGCAAAGTATGATGCCGAAGGGGGACCCGTCCTCAATATAGTGACCAACAAGAATATCTCATTGGGCTATAAAGGCAACATCAATAGTACGTATACCCAAGCCATTTTTCCGAAATATACGTTAGGGACCTCTCATTTTTACAAAACCAAAAAACTGAACCTTTTCACCTCCTATACCTATGGTCCGCGAAAGGACTTTAAGACCATAGAAAGTGAGACCAATTTCATCAATGATACGGGTATCTTTTCAAGATGGCAGACCGATTTTGACAAAACATCAAGAGCAAAAACCCATACCGCACAGCTGAATATGGACTATGTCTTTGACTATCGAAACAAACTTGGCCTTACCTCCACGGCATTGGTTTCCCCGAACAAGGATTACGATTATGTGCAATTTACCGAAATGCGAAATGCCCAGCGCCTGCTCGATTCCACTTTTATCACCCAAAGCGACCTTTTCGAGGATAAAAACAATTTTTCCGCGGATCTTACCTATACGCACGATTTCAAGACTGGGGGAAACCTACAGTTAAACGGTCATTACACGAACTATGATTTTAATTCCACCCAAAATGCTCGGTCCGATTATTCCGATGCCGATGGGCAATTCCTTAGAACCTATGGTTTTCTAACGGATGCCGATCAGGCTATTGAAATCTATACCACGCAATTGGATATCGTTACGACCCTGGGAAGCCTTGATGTTGAAACCGGGCTAAAAGGATCTTTTATCGAATCTAAAAGCGGTATACAATATTTCAACACCACCAACGGAAGCGTTTTCATATCCAACCTGTCCGATGACTATCTTTATGACGAGCAGGTATATGCAGGCTATGTTAGCCTATCGAAAGATTGGGAAAAAGTCAGTCTTAAAACCGGCCTACGTGCAGAACACACACAAAGCTCTGGGTTTTCAACCTCCCTTTCCGAAATCAATGATCTGAGTTACTTCGAACTGTTCCCCACATTACATCTGCTGTACAAACCACATAAAGCACATAGTCTATCCTTCGATTATTCCCGAAAACTGAAGCGACCCAGATATGAGGATCTGAATCCATTCCGTTATTATATCAATGAGAATAATTTTATAGAAGGCAACCCGAACCTGCTCCCCAATTTCACCCATAGCTTTAATTTGAACTATACGTTAAAAGAGGAGTTCTTTTTCGATTTTTATTATAGGTATAATGACAATTACATCTCCACACTGGCCTTTCAGGACAACATCAACCTGGTTTTGCGAAATATTACGCAAAATGTCTTGGGCAGCAACTCTTACGGCTTCGATTTCAATTATGGGAAATCGGTGACCGACCGGTGGTACCTATATAGTTATATTTCCATCTTTCACGAAGACGAAACCTTTGTCGCTCTGGAAAGCGAGAATCAGGAAGTCACCAATACGGTGAATGGGGGGTACATTGATCTGACCAACTATCTTACCCTATCCAAGGACGGGACTTTGAAGGGGGAAGTAGGTTTGACCTACCTTTCCGGATTTTTGGAAGGGTCTTACCAACAGGAAGAAACAACGAACCTTAACCTAGGCCTACGTAAAACCCTTTGGAACAATAGGGCACTGGTCAGTTTACAAGTAAATGACCTGTTGAACAAAGCCAACAGCCGTATTTCATCAAAATACCTGAATCAGGACAATGCCTATTTTGCACAGGAAGAGACCCAATACGTTCGCTTGGGACTTACCGTGAACTTCGGTAATTTTAGACTGGAGGACAATCAACGGGAAATCGATAAAATTGAGCGCGAACGGCTTAATTCCAACTAAGGGCTTGTAAAAATCACTTTATATCATCTTTTGGATACCTATTAAAGTAGTTCGATAAAAGAGCCCTCCCTTAAAACTACCCCATCGATTTGCTCTTCTTACCCGAAAAATCTATCCAAGTGAGCTTATGCCATAATTTTTCCAAGGGTCCCTGTCCGTACTTATTGATCCACCATTTACAGAAATAAAACAATAGGATAAACAATAGAATACCTATCCCTAGGCTTTTTGAATGTCGTACAGTGGGTCCTAATCCCAGTCCGTAGCCGAAAAACACAAATCCCCCGACCATGGATTGCAGTACATAAGCCGTTAAACTCATACGCCCACAATAGCGGAGTCCACCCAAGATTTTTCTAAAAAAATCGATTTTGTAAAGCAGTATAAAAGTAGCCACCAACACTGTCGTAAAGGCTAGGTTGCCATACATATCGACCATTTTCAATAGGGTCTGGGTATAAATCTTTGAATCGGTAAGTGCTTTGAAGTTCTTTTCCAGCAGAAAAAATGGAATAAAGACCGTAGCACCCAAGATCAAGGCACCTTTCCAAAATTTGGCACTCTTTTCACTATCGTTAAAAAGTTGTTTTTTTCCCAACCAATAGCCCATTACAAACAATCCGGCGGTTTGTAGCAACCTGCCGACATCATAGGCCCACAGGAGTGACATCTTATGGCCATACAAGGTATTCGCTTTTACCAAACCAAAAAACGAATCGCCCAATTGGCCTTCTTTAAGCGCCTTCCATATATAGCCCATCTCCAATACAGGAGGCACGTAATTCGGATCGAATACGGTGCGTAAATAACTGGTCCATTCCAGAGGTTGTGAAAAGAATACAAGGGCAGTTAGGATCAAGGCCTTGTCACTGAATTTTCGCACCAAAAAAAGGACCACTCCGACCAGGGCATACAGCATCAACACCTCCCCGGGAAAGAACATACCATTGAACAGGGCAAACCCTACCAATAGGAGCATTCGCCATAAAAAACGGGGACCAAAATCCACGCCTTTGGCCTGTTGCTTGGCGTACATGAGACTAAAGGTAAACCCGAACAAGAGGGCGAAAATAGCATAGCCCTTGCCACCAAATAAGAAGAAAAAGGTATCCCAAACCCATTGATCCAAGGTATTGAGCCAATCGGGTTGTGTAGATTTTTTCGGAAATATATACAAATTAAAATGCTCAATGCTATGTATCAGCATGATGGCCAAAATGGCGAAACCCCTTAAACTGTCAACGACTTCTATTCTAGGTTTTTTCAATGTGGTTTTGGGAATCATTCGGTTGGTTGTAGTTTCTTTAAGTCCTGAACGTTAAAATTAATCTATATTAATGGTCTGTCTTAATTCGGATGGTTCTTTTATTCGTGCTTAAATATGGGTGAGCACCCATGCCTCGCCATACCATATGGTTTAAACAGCCTATAAGCGGCCATAAATCATTGGGCAACTGCGGCACTAACCATTTACCATCTGTACCAACTTCATACGGCTATTGATCCCAATTTTGGTATAAATGCGATGCGTATGGTCTTTTACCGTCTGAAGACTAATGAAGAGCGTATCGGCAATCTGTTGGTTGGTCTTCCCCAAACAAATCTGCTCAACAATCTCTCTTTCACGTTTTGAAATCTGGTATTTTTCAAAAATATATTCCTTTTTCCCTTCATTCGGATGCTCGGCGTGTAGGGGTACAAATACCATATCCGCATTGACTTTCAAATAAAATAAGGGAATAAAATTGGTCATAAAATAGACCAAGATCAACGCAGCAAGTATCCATGGGCCGGTAAAAGCGAAAGGCAATACTACTATTCGTATTACAAGGGCCAAAAGCATGAATAACACAAAACGGTTTATTATTTTTTGATGGGATAGATCTTGTTTTTTTGAATACTTTATAACGGTACCGGAAAATAAAATCATATAGCCCAGTTCCAAAACGATAAAAATAGCAATTTCAGTAGTTCTGAGTTGCTTCCCAAAAAGCCACCCGGTGGTATCCACAAAAAAGTAGATCCCGACAACCCCTGTTACTATTGCGGCCAAATAAGCAAAATATATTCGATAAACCTTAGTACCAGCTCTCACCTCGACTAGTGAAAATCCCATTTTCACCAACATGATCCATGAAATCAACAGAAAAGGCACGCCCAAAACAGGTAAAAAATTAGCTACTGCCTTCACTACTTCGTTTTCTAGGACTATGGATGTCAATAGTACCCTCATGATGATCGGGGCCCATATCCCGTACATGGCGAATGCAAAAAAGGTAACTAGGTAATAAAAATAGTTCCTGTGAAACTCGGCATTGTAGGTGGTAATGAACTGATGGGCCAATAATGTGCTTGCCACCGCGATGGCCGTACAAAAAAGAAATACCACGATGAAGGTTAAACTAAGCAAGGATAGGAATCTTATATCCTAAAAGTATGAAAATGTACCTAAATCGACCCCTACCTTAGTAGTGAATTTAAAATCACTACTTAAGTTGGAAGGAATATAAAAAAGACACCCTTAATTTTATATCAACTTAAAATCAAAACCCATGGAAATCGTAAAAGATGAGAGAAGACCCAAAGCAACCATAGCGGGTAGTTATGGTTACGGATGGCAGCAAATGTGGAAGCACTTTTTATATTTATTCCTAGTGATGGTCATTGTAGGGGTTCTAAATTCACCTGCTTCCGTACTTCGGGATTCCGATGGTGACATGACTGCCGGATTGATCTTGTTGCAAATTCTTGGCGCTGCGTATTGGTTGTTATTTTATTCTGTGATTAAATATGGAGGTGATTTGTTATACCTACGTGCCATACGCAATGAAAAAATTGAGATCAGGGAAATGTTCGATGGCTTTAAAAAGAACTACGTACATATCATCCTGGCCAATTTACTTGTTTTTGCCATTGTGGGATTAGGGTTTGTTTTTCTCATTATTCCGGGAATCATCCTGGCCTGTAGGTTGGCTTTCGTTTCTTACTTGGTCATGGATAAAAATATGGACCCCGTTGCCGCTGTTGAAAAAAGCTGGGAAATGACCAGAGGGCATGGGTGGCAGATTTTCGGGATGGGCCTATTGGTCATTCCCATATTCATAGGTGGACTACTCTGTTTTATCGTAGGTGTGGTATTCGCCATTATATGGATTTCCGCTGCCTTTGCGGCCATGTACCATGCCGTAGACCTTGAAGAGCAACAACAATTGAATGGCTATACCACAGGGGAAGAACCTAACACCACCAAAGGGGAATAAATCGTATTATATCGGTTTTGTTGTCATTCCCGTCCTTCGACTAGGCTCAGGATAGAGTCCAGTAGGAATCCATAATCATAACGCGAGTGGATTCCGTACCAAGTATGGAATGACACGAGTTTAGGTTTACGTCTTCACGAGGTACGAAGCGATCTTATCGGTATTGGCAACAAAGTAGCAGATTACTTCACTTGAACCTGTCTTAAAAGCCCTATCCGAAGGTTTGTAATGAAGGTTTATTTTGAGTTGTTAAAAAGTCTCAAGCTTTTTGCTTCCGTTTTAGTTATTTATCATGGCGCCATGCGGTATCGCATGACTATTTTGTGGGAGCCGGGAATTTTTCTATGGTAATAGATGATCTGTTTATCCGTTGTTAGCGTTGGGGCTTCGATCAGATCGGAAATGGTTTGCGAGAACAATACCTGAGGCATCGAAAAAGGGTCTTCCGCATGGTTTCTAACGGCCACACAGATCTCAAGCCGTGTACTGGCAGTAATGGGCCCTTTTGCGTATCTCGTGTAGTACAGTTCCAAGTTATCACTACTGATACAAGGGGCATAATACACATAAGCGTCATCGTTGATGTTTGCCAAGATCGATGCTGAATTCGGGAGTGTAGTAAACGTTGTGGCATTCACTTTTTCGGCCACCCCCAATCGCGTTTCGCAAGGGCCTGTACAATTTTGATCATCGAACCGTGCATTGTTGAAATACAAAAACTGTCCATCGCGACTGATACCGTGATCCATAATCAACCAACCTGGCGTGTTCAGATTAAAATCCCCACGTACCCTGGCGATACCCGTGACATTGCCAGCATTGAAAACCCCGTGGAAAAGATTGTCCAACTCCGCCGGGTAATCCCGGGTCGAGGTCCAGTAGAAATTACCATTCGCGTCCATATCCGGGACAGCATCCAAATGAAATTCAGCGGTTTGGCCAGTCCCTACCAATTCCTCCACTAAGGTAAAGGTCGAATCGTTTACTTTGGTCACATAGAATAATTTGGTGTCGACCCCGTCATTTATATTATTGAAGAACAAATACGTGCCATCCGGGGATAGGAACGGCTCCATCGCATCGAACGTCAGTCCCTCAATAGTTACGTCTATTTCAGGACCAAAGGAGGGATAGGCTATGGGTTCGTTGCCATCTCCATCCGCTTTGGAGCATGCGGTCAGGGCGATAGTAATAAGTAAGAGGGCTATGATTGCTTTTGTTCCCATTGTATTTTTGGGTGATGAATGTTATACTTTCTTTGTAAACACTGAACTCCATTGTATCGCTTATTATTGTTTTAGGAACTGACTTTTGTGGGATTGTTGTTGGTTGTTGGTTGAGGGTTTAGAGTTGTTAGGTTGATGGTAGACGGATGACCGAAGACGCCAATGCGCTAAGCGTTCGACGTTAAGCTT
>NZ_JBATHS010000108.1:0-3429 GCF_049667165.1 Maribacter sp. | reverse complement strand
ACCAATTCACTTTGGGATGAAATCACCAGTTTTACTTCCGCATCGTTCTTTCTCCAAATTTGGGGCGGATAGGTGATATTTTTCTTGGTTCCATCGGCATAGGTATACTCTACGATCAACGGCATGGGTATGCCTCCTGGCTTATCATAAGTGACCTCATAAAAGTACTTGGGCTCTTTGACGGCTGCCCGCTCTTCGGCCGTCATATTGTCCATCATGAATTCCTTGAGGGGTTTGGAAACTTCAGACGGTGTTTTGCCTTTAAGGTTGGGGTCATAATCCTCGCTATCTTCCTCGGCCAAATAGACCAAGGGTAGCAGGTCCGCTTCCGTTAGGTTCCTAGCCGCCAAATATTCCTTTATATTTTTGCCGGGCTTATCGGAAACATAATATTTTTTGAGTTCCTTTATCCCTATATCCACATAATCAGTAGTATAGAACCAACTTCGCCAGTACCAATCCAGATCAACCGCCGAAGCGTCCTCCATGGTCCTAAAGAAATCCTCAGGGGTGGGATGTTTGAATTTCCAGCGCTGTGCATAGGTTTTAAAGGCATGGTCGAACAACTCCCTGCCCATTACCGTTTCTCTTAGGATATTAAGGGCCGTGGCGGGTTTTCCATAAGCGTTGGGTCCCAATTGATATACGTTTTCAGGGTTGGACATGATCGGCGAAATGAAACTTTGGTCACCACTCATATAGGGTACGATCTTACTGGGTTCACCCCTTCTTGAAGGATAGGTACTACTTGGGGCGATCGCTTCCGGATATTGCTCCCCAAAAGCCTGTTCGGCCAAATACTGCATAAAGGTATCCAAACCTTCATCCATCCATCCCCACTGTCGCTCATCGGAATTGACGATCATCGGGAAAAAATTATGGCCTACTTCATGAATGATCACACTGATCATCCCATATTTGGTAAGATCGGAATAATACCCATTTTCAAAGGGTCTCCCATAATTCCAACAAATCATGGGATACTCCATCCCTTGGTTCTTGGCATGTACCGAAATCGCTTTGGGATACGGATAATCGAACGTATGTTTTGAATAGGTTTTTAAGGTCTGAACTACGGCTTTTGTGGAATATTCTTCCCATAGGGGATTGCCTTCCCTTGGGTATAGGGAGACGGCCATCACGTCCCCAGAACCCATTTTTACGGCCTGCATATCCCAAATGAACTTTCGGGACGAGGCAAAGGCATAGTCCCTCACATTTTTAGCCTTGAACTTCCATGTTTTCTTTTGTTCCGAATACCCTTTCTCGGCGGCCTCGGCCTCGGCCTGGGTCACGATGAGCACAGGCGCATCATATGATTTTTGAGCCTTCTCATAGCGATTCATCATCTCCTTGGTGAAGACCTCCTTTCTATTCTGAAGTTCTCCGGTAGCGTCGAGAATATGATCTGCGGGCACCGTAATATTCACCTCATAGTCCCCAAAGGGAAGGGCGAATTCCCCGCTGCCCCAAAATTGATGGTTTTGCCAGCCTTCAACGTCACTGTACACGGCCATTCTGGGGAAAAATTGGGCGATGACATAGGCTCTATTGCCATCTTTCGGAAAGTATTCATATCCTGATCGGGCCCTATCGACCGTATGATCGGGGATATTGTACCACCATTTGATCGAAAAGGATAGTTGATCCTTACTCTTTAACGGTTCTGGTATGTTCACCCGCATCATGGTTTGGTTGATGGTGTATGAAAGCGGTTTGCCGGAAGCATCTTTGATATATTCTATATTGAAACCCCCATCAAAAGGTTCTTTTAGGAATTTATCAACATAACCCTCCGGTCGCTCAGATATTGAAAGCTCTGAACCATTGCGCAGGGGCGATTTACTATCCTTGGCCCGTACATTTTGGTCTAACTGCAACCATAAATATTCGAGGTCATCGGGGGAATTATTGGTATAGGTAATGGTTTCCGTACCGTAGATCTTTGCGTTCTTATCATCCAACTCGACATCTATCTTATAATCGGCCTGCTGTTGATAATAATCCGGACCTGGGGTACCCGAGGCGGAACGGTAGGTATTGGGAGTTGCGAACTCCTCATACATTTGTTTGAATTTATTTTGGTTGGTGTGTCCGGGGGTTCTCTGGTCTTGTTCTACTTCCTGAGCGGTGATCACTGTAGTAAACAGGAAGAAAATCGAAGCAAAACCATACATGACTTTGTTCATATTCCAATATTTAGAAGGGGCCAAAATTAAAGCATTTTCGAGTATTTGCCGGGGATTATCACAAGTTTAACATTCCTTTGTTATTTTCTTTGATGAGTACATAACTTTTCTTTTTTCCCATGACTTTGAAATGGATCACATTCTGCTGTTCTTCGAAAATATCGGTGAGTATTTCATTTTGCACGGTTATCGATTTGATCTCATCTTTACCCACTTCGGGAATTTCCAGGTAGCAGATCATAACGTCATTATCATATTTCTTGCCCAAAAAATCATAGGTTCTTTGTTCCCCATTGATGTACACTAGAAATTTGGCCCTTAGGTACTTCTCGATGTATTCCTCGGCCAATTTGTTCTCAGTATCGGAGGCCAAATGCGCTTCAATGCCATAGCGCGTTTCAAGGACGTCCTCAAAATCATCGATGAAAATGCGGGAGGTAATCTGAATGGCCTCGTCCTTCTCTGAATAATGGATATTGGTAACGCTCACATAGAATTTATGGATGCCTGAAAAGGCCAACAAAGGCAATACCAAGAGCAGGCCGCACTTTTTCAAAAATTTCATCTCGTAAAAATTTCAATCAAAATTAAACAATCTTTATGCCATACTTTTCATTAGGCGCTATTCCAGATTATTGTACGCCCTATACTGGGCCCCTTTGGCGCGCATATAATCCCAAAGCCGCAAGCGATCCTGGGCATGGACAAGGGCTTTAAAGGCCGGATCAACGCCACAAAAATCGATAAAATCGGTTATTCGCTCCTTTGGGATGCGCAACCCCTGAACAAACAGCGAATCGACATAAAAACGTCGCACCTTTTGCAACTGTTCATAAGCTTCCTCACGGGCGATGCGCTCATTCAACCTTTTAGTACGGCCTGAAAAGTAATTGATCAAAGGGTCTAGGTTAGTGCCAGCGGCGATAATATAGAAGTGCGCATCCCACGTACGCGCCGCATACAAGCTACGTTCGGCCTGGGTGGGAAACCGTACATCCGCATTGGGCAACCCCAGGGTATTGGCCGTCACCAAGGGATCGATCGGTAGTCCGACCACATCCTGGGCCAGCCTTCCACTTAGATTATACGGCATTACCGTTACCTCTTCGAGCTTTATTTCGCCTGCCTGCATATACACCCTCAGAAACCCACTTTCAACCATGGCCCGGGTTACAGGCACCACCTTTCGTTTATACTGCACGGCTGAAAAGACCAAGGTATCGGTGATCCGAACGGGAAT
>NZ_JBATHS010000107.1:0-2020 GCF_049667165.1 Maribacter sp. | reverse complement strand
TCACCACCATCATTTCCGCCCCAAAGACCGGCAGACCCGTTGTTATCATTACCGATAGGAATACCATCAATAATGTATAAAGGCTGGTTGTTTCCTGTCAAGGTATTGTTACCACGGATAACGACCCTACTGGAACCTGCTGCACCCGTAGAGTTTGAAGTAATACTTACCCCTGCTACCTTACCTTGAAGCGAATTGATCGCATTGGTTACCTTCACGGTTGAAAGCTCCTCGCCCCCTACTTCCGTGGTCGCATACCCAATGGCTTTCGCCTCTTTCTTAATACCCAAGGCGGTTACCACAACTTCTCCGAGTTGTTCAGCATCCTCTTCCAAGGATACATTAATCCTTGATTGGCCTGCTATCGCAACTTCCCTTGTGGCAAAGCCTAAGGATGAAAACACCAACGTTGCCGAAGAACTGGAAACGCTTAATTCGAAATTACCGTCAAAGTCAGTGGAAGTACCATTGGTAGTACCTTTTTCAATGACATTGACACTAGGTAACGGTACACCCGAATTATCGGTCACCGTACCTGAAATAGTTTGTGCTATCGCTCCTTGTATAAAGAGCAGTGCCACAAACAACAAGACATACTTAAATTTTTGATTCATGCTAGTTTAGTTTTGTTTGTTAATTGTTTGAATCCATTAAATATTAATATTACCTTAAAGTTATTAAAATAATGTTAATGTACTAAAGTTGGCATTTGACCCCTCATTTTGAAATGTTTTCGACCAATAACGAACTTGAAAAGCTAAAGAACAATTCTAACAAAACATATAAATTTAAATTTACACGGAAATGAAGGGTATGTTCGTTCGCACAAGACTAAGTCGGTTTTCCCATTGTTCGATACTCCCGTACGTCCTTATTTTATTTTGATCACAAAAGCAGCTGTCCGCAACAAGTCGGTTTTTAGGTTTTCAGGGAGTTTTATCATAATACCCTCCTCTTGCCTTTTCCATTTTAATGGGGCGTTATGGCCCAAAATGGTCGCTTTTGCATTTTTATCAACAAGGATTGGAAATTCTATTTCCGAAGGTAGGCTTTTCTGATCCTTGTCCAACAAATAGATCAGGAACATTGCACCGCCTTTTTTGGATGTCAAACCTATGTTTCCCACTTTATAAGGTGCCATGGATTTGGTTCCGTAAATAGCTTCCCCATTGACCTTGATCCAATCCCCAATCTCTTGCAAGAGCGCATAGGCGCCATCATCCCACTCCCCTGTTGGGCTTGGGGCTATATTGAGCAATAAATTTCCTCCTTTGGCCACGATATCGACCAGGGTATGAATGGCTTCCCGCCCGGTCATATAATTCGCATTAAAGGTATAGGACCAACCCCCACCTGCGATAATACAGGATTCCCACGGATAGGGTAAGGGTTTTTCAGGAACGCGGTTCTCAGGCGTAAGGTAATTCTGGTTCTTCCCGTGTACTGCCCTATCGACCACGATCAACCCTGGTTGTTTCTTCCGCGCCTTAACCACCAATTCATCCATTTGTATATCCTGGCTCACCACACGATGTTTTATAAAGCCATTGCCCGATGCATTCTCCTTAAACTTTTCGCTATAGTTCTCATTTATATTCTGAGCGGTCCTTTTCTTGACCCAACCCCCATCCAACCATAAAATATCGACCTTTCCATAGTCCGTAAGCAATTCCATAATCTGGTTGTGGGTAAATTGCACATAGTGTTCCCATTTTTTGGGATGAAGCGCGGGATCATAATTCACATTTCTGTCGAAGGGTGGAAAGTAAGGGTCCCAATAGTTTTCATTGTGCCAATCGGGTTTTGAAAAATATGCCCCCGCCCATAATCCTTCGCCTCTAAAGGCATTGAAGATCTCTTTGGTGATATTGGCTCTGGGATGCGTTGCGAATGGGGTTTCAACATCGGTTACCTTATAATCGGTATACTTCGAATCGAACATCGAAAAACCATCGTGATGCTTCGTAGTGAAGACCACATATTTCATACCGGCATTCTTGGCCGCCTTCGCCCATTTTTC
>NZ_JBATHS010000106.1:0-6376 GCF_049667165.1 Maribacter sp. | reverse complement strand
GCAATAGGCCAAAAGTTCGCTGCCTAAGGAAATGGGCATGGGAAAAGACTTAAAGGTCTCTATATTTCGTTTGGCATTTTTTCGTTCTTCCACGACCACAAAACCCCCGCCAATGGAGTAGTAGGTCTTGGATTTTGTTGTACCATTTTTAAGGGTGGCTACAAACTTTAAACCGTTCGCATGAAAGGGAAGGAACTTTCGATTGAATATAATATCAGTTGTTGGATCAAATGGTAATGGATGTTCTTTATTAAAATGAAGGCTGTTGGAATTCTTGATATTTTGAACGATTTGATGAATGTCCTCTATGGCCACATATTCCGGATCGGTACCCGACAATCCCAACATAACGGCATAATCCGTGGCATGCCCTTTTCCTGTCAAGGATAAGGAACCATACATATGCACCTGTATCTTTTCGACTTCATTGAAAATACCCGCTGCCTTGAGTTCCGAAATCCATCGTTCGGCGGCGCGCCATGGTCCTAACGTGTGGGAACTTGAAGGGCCAATACCGATTTTCAACATATCAAAAATGCTGATACACTCCATTTTGGCGTAGGTAGTCTCCATGATGTAAAGATAAACTTATTGTTGAATCAAGCTGATCCGAATTATGGACGCTAGGAATTTTAGATGCAATCTTTTCCTGATTATCCATATCAGGTATAAGACAACATATAAATGGGAATAAAACTAATTGAGAAGGGCTTGTGCTCCAATAGTGTAGGGAGTGACGCTACCCATACCTTTAATAATGGCTTCTTTGTTCAATGGAATTAATTCATGATACCGTTCTGACAATGATTTTTTCAAACCTTCAATGACATTGTCAAGTTTAACAATAGGCTTTATTTTTAGAAATGCCCCCAAGACGACCATGTTGAATATTTTTTTATTTCCCATTTCTGCGGCTATTCTCGCCCCTTCGATCTGGTATATTTTAATATCTGTTCGTTGGGGATGTTGCAAAATACCGTTAGGATCGTACAGAAGCGTACCACCTGGCTTAACGGTCGCCTCAAACTTATCCATGGATTGCTGGTTTAAGATAATAGCGGTATCGTACATTTTCAAATACGGGGAACTGATGCGCTCATCACTCAAAATAACAGTAACGTTGGCCGTACCCCCTCGCATTTCTGGCCCGTATGAAGGCATCCAACTGACTTCCTCATCTTGCATGATGCCTGAATAGGCTAAAATTTTGCCCATGGACAGCACCCCTTGACCACCAAAACCTGCAATGATAATTTCTTCCGTCATAACCTTATTTTAATACACCATCTACTTTGATATCCCCGAGAGGGTAGTAAGGGAACATGTTATCTATCATCCATTGATTCGATTCCAATGGGGTCATTTTCCATCCCGAATTACAATTGGAGACAATTTCCACAAAGGAGATTCCTTTTTTCAATCGCGTATTTTCAAAGGCCTTTCGGATGGCTTTTTTGGCTTTACGGGCATGTTTGTGGGTATGTACGGCATGCCTTGTCGCATAATAGACTCCTGGTAGATTGGCTACCAATTCCGTCATTTTAATTGGGGAGCCCATGGATTTAATATCCCTGCCATAAGGCGATGTAGAGGTTCTCATACCCGAAAGGGTCGTAGGCGCCATCTGCCCCCCAGTCATACCATAAATACCATTATTCACAAATATTACCACGATATTCTCGCCCCGGTTGCACGCATGTATGGTTTCTGCCGTCCCAATAGCGGCCAAATCGCCGTCACCTTGATAGGTAAACACATATTTATCGGGCCACAATCTCGAAATGGCGGTGGCAACGGCAGGTGCCCGTCCGTGAGCAGCCTGGGTCATGTCGATATTCATAAAATCATAGGCCAATACAGAACAGCCTACAGGGGCAACCCCAATGGTATCAGCTACGATACCCATTTCATCAATGACTTCCATCGTTAGGTTATGTGCCGTACCATGGCCGCAACCCGGACAATACGACAAGGTCGCATCGGTCATTAATTTCGTTTTACAGAATACTTGATTCTCGGGTTTTATAATCTCCGATACGTTCATTTTGTATTATTTTTTCTTCCAATGCCTCCAATACTTCTTCAGGGGTATGTATAATTCCGCCTGTTCTACCGAAATGTTCTACTGGAACTTTGTGTTGTACAGATAATCTAACGTCCTCAACCATTTGACCTGCGTTCAATTCAACGCTCAAGATCCCTTTTACTTGACGTGCCAATTCAAGTAATTGCTGTTTTGGAAAGGGGAATAAGGTTATTGGTCTTAACAATCCTGCTTTAATTCCTTTCTTGCGCGCCAATTGCACCGCTTTTTGTGCAATACGGGCACTTGAACCATAGGCCACGAACAAATACTCAGCATCATCGCAATTTATTTTTTCAAAACGTAGATCTTCTTTTTCCATCTGATCATACTTCTTCAACAGTCGGTGAACACGAGCTTCCATCTTTTCAGATTGTAGGTCTAGGGAGGTAATGATATTTCTTTCCCTGTCTGTTTTTCCCGTTACTGCCCAGTCGTCATATTTTTCGATTACTTCTTCATCGGTCATTCGTTTCTTTTGTTCTTTCAGGTTGACTTTTTCCATCATTTGTCCAATCAGTCCGTCAGAGAGGATCAATACCGGAGCTCGATATTTAAAGGCAATATCAAAGGCATCTTCTACAAAATCGGACATTTCCTGTACGGATGCCGGCGCCAGCACATAGAGTTTATAATCACCATGTCCCCCACCTTTTACAGATTGGAAATAATCTGCCTGTGATGGCTGTATGGTTCCCAATCCGGGACCACCACGAACAACGTTCACAATAACCGCAGGTAACTCTGCACCTGCTAAATAAGAAATTCCTTCTAATTTCAGGGATATACCAGGACTTGAGGAGGAGGTCATTGCTTTTTTCCCAGTACTTGCGGCCCCATAAACCATATTGATCGCCGCGATTTCACTTTCGGCCTGTAAGACGACCATTCCGGTTCGTTCTTCGGGTCGTTCCGTCATCAGATGTTCGATCACTTCCGATTGTGGTGTAATGGGATAACCGAAATAAGCATCAACGCCAGCCCTGATAGCGGCTTCGGCCAATGCCTCGTTTCCTTTCATTAATTTTAATTCGGACATCAATTATATTTTAAATTATAATGCAACTTTTACCCGATATACTGTTATTGCCCTGTCAGGACAAACAACAGCACAGTTGGTACATCCGGTACAGGCCTCGGGGTTACTCATATAGGCATAATGATACCCTTTTCGATTGACTTCGGTAGACATGCTTATGACATTTTCCGCGCAAACAGGCACGCATAGATCGCACCCTTTGCATGTTTCGGTATCCACGACGATAGCTCCATTGACTTTTGCCATATTACTAATTTTACGTATACTTTGATCAAAGAAATTTTGCAATTCATAAAAATAATATTGATTTGTTATAAAAAATATGATAAATGTCAATTTTTGAAAATTATCACCAGGTTTTAATTTCAAGTCATGTTTGCTGGTTTTTAAGAAAAGGGCCGTTATCCTGACGTTATAAACCGATACTTCGCTACTGGCAGGAAACCCATGTAACATGAGCGGGCTTCCCTTCGCTGAAATGAGTGCTTAACTTTTTGAATATCAATATATCAGTTTACTATTCCATTGATTTTCATCGTTGGCATCAAAGCACCTAGGATTGCTAAAATACAACCACGAGCCTTTCAATTTTCATTGATCAGGCCCTTCTTAAATGACATCATGTCAGGTTCCCGGCAATTGGCATATTGTTTGTCATTCCCTAAACGACATAAAAAATTAAGCACTAATATTTAAAACATACATAATGAGCAAAATCATAGGTATAGATTTGGGTACTACGAACTCCTGCGTTTCCGTAATGGAAGGTAACGAGCCCGTTGTAATTCCCAATGCCGAAGGTAAAAGAACAACACCATCCGTAATCGCATTTGTGGAAGGTGGTGAAATCAAGGTTGGTGATCCCGCCAAAAGACAGGCAGTCACCAATCCACATAAAACCGTTTACTCGATCAAACGTTTTATGGGCAACAAGTATTCTGAATCAAAAAAAGAGGCGGAGCGTGTTCCTTACAAAGTAGTAAAAGGGGATAACGATACCCCAAGGGTAGATATTGACGGACGTCTTTATACGCCACAGGAACTTTCTGCCATGATTCTTCAGAAAATGAAGAAAACGGCAGAAGATTATTTAGGACAGGATGTTACCCGTGCCGTCATTACGGTACCTGCCTACTTTAACGATGCACAGCGTCAAGCCACCAAGGAGGCGGGTGAGATCGCTGGCCTTAAGGTGGAACGGATCATCAACGAACCAACTGCGGCTGCTTTGGCATACGGCATGGACAAAAAGCATACCGACCAAAAGATCGTTGTTTTTGACTTTGGTGGTGGTACACATGACGTCTCGATTTTGGAATTGGGTGATGGCGTTTTTGAAGTATTGTCAACAGATGGTGACACCCACTTAGGAGGTGATGATGTTGACCAAAAGATCATTGATTGGTTGGCCGAGGAATTCAAGAAAGAGGAAAGCATTGATCTACGTGATGATGCCATGGCATTGCAACGTTTGCGTGAAGCGGCTGAAAAAGCCAAAATTGAATTGTCTTCTTCAACCCAGACAGAGATTAATTTACCATACGTTACTGCCACAGCTACAGGACCTAAGCATTTGGTACGTACTTTGACAAGAGCTAAATTTGAGCAGTTGATTGCTGATTTGGTAAAAAGAACCATTGCGCCTTGTGAAACGGCTTTAAAGGCCGCTGGCCTATCAAAAAGTGATATCGATGAAATCATCCTCGTAGGTGGTTCTACCCGTATCCCGGCAGTACAGGAAGCCGTTGAGAAATTCTTTGGTAAAAAACCATCGAAAGGGGTAAACCCTGATGAAGTTGTTGCCGTAGGTGCGGCGATCCAAGGTGGGGTTTTGACAGGTGATGTAAAAGACGTATTGTTATTGGATGTTACACCACTTTCTTTGGGTATTGAGACCATGGGTAGTGTAATGACAAAATTAATCGATGCCAATACCACCATCCCAACCAAAAAATCACAGGTATTCTCTACCGCAGCTGATAATCAGCCTTCAGTTGAGATCCATGTGTTGCAGGGAGAACGACCCATGGCGGCCGACAATAAAACCATAGGACGTTTTCATTTGGATGGAATTCCACCTGCACAAAGAGGAACGCCACAGATCGAGGTAACTTTTGATATTGATGCCAATGGTATCATCAAAGTTTCCGCAACCGATAAGGCAACGAATAAAACGCAGGATATACGGATCGAGGCTTCTTCCGGATTGACCGAGGAGGAAATCAAAAAGATGAAAGCAGAAGCGGAAGCCAATGCCGAATCGGATAAAAAAGCCAAGGAAACCGTCGATAAGTTGAATGAAGCGGATGGTATGATCTTCCAGACTGAAAAGCAATTGAAGGAGTTTGGTGATAAACTTTCGGATGACAAGAAAAAGCCTATCGAAGAAGCTTTGGAAGCATTGAAGAAAGCACATGAAAGCAAGGATATTGCGTTGATCACCCCAGCTTTGGATAAAATCAACGAGGCCTGGAAAGTAGCCTCTGAGGAAATGTACAAAGCCCAAGCCGAGGCACAACAGCCGGGAGCTGCACCTAACGGTGAGGAGACTGCAGGCGCCGAGGCCGGTGAAAGCGATAATGTCGAAGACGTAGACTTCGAAGAAGTCAAGTAGCCTGTCCTGAGCGCAGACGAAGGGTAGACTTCGAAGAAGTCAAGTAAGTCTTAGAACTATTGGAATTAAAAGCACCCTGACGGTTTCGTCAGGGTGCTTTTTTTTAGGGATGGTTATTATCTTATTTTTAAATTGCGGTCGGGTTCCCTGCCGTAGCCCTTGACAATCAGTGAATCGTGATGAAAAGTGACCCGCGCAAAGGCGGTACTGTCACGGGTATCGACCATACCCTTGAAATTCAAATAATGTATGCCTTCTTTTTGAACGTAACTTCCAGCATGGTTATGCCCGTTAAAATAAAATTTAACACAATCATAGGAAGCAATCAAATCGAGAAATTGTTCATAGTTCCAGAGATTATGCGCATTGGTTTCTCCCACTGCCGGGAAATGGCAATAAAAGCCTACCCGTTCCTTGTTCTTGGTCGCCAACTTCAATTCATTTTCGACCCAATGCAATTGATCCAAACCCAAACCCCCATTCCATGGTTTCACATTGGGCAAGTCCTTATCGGATAATAATTTGTATAGGGAGTCGGTCTGTTGTTTCTTCTTTTTCGTTAGGGCGCCATGGATACTTAGATCATTTCCATCCAGAACAATAAACCGCCATTTGTGCTTTACGATGCTATAATAACGAT
>NZ_JBATHS010000105.1:0-6524 GCF_049667165.1 Maribacter sp. | reverse complement strand
GGCCTTGATGGTCGGTTTGGTCATGCTAACCATTGGAAACTTTCTTGGGGGACAGTGGGCAAACGAAAGTTGGGGCCGTTATTGGGGCTGGGATCCAAAGGAAACATGGGCCTTGATTTCCATAATGGTCTATGCCTTCGTTATTCATGCGCGTTTGGTCCCTGGTATGCGGGGTAGATGGCTCTTTAGCTTTCTCAGCGTCGTGGCATTTGGCAGTATTATGATGACCTATTTCGGCGTGAATTTCTACTTGGTAGGGTTGCATAGTTATGCCAGCGGTGCTCAGGTAATAACTCCTTCGTTTATTTATTATACGATATTCGGTGTGTTTATCTTGGGAGCAATCAGCTATTGGAGGTATCAGGTGAATTATAAAAAATAAGTTTAGGTAAAAACTTATTTACCGCCATTTGCTTTCAAATCATTGATGCATTGTTCGTCTAATGAAGGGACAGTACCACCACTAATGGTATTGAGTAACCCTTCCCCCGTCTCAGCGGTCCAATACATCAAGCAAGCCTCATCTGTACAGTGTCGACCATGTTCTTCGTATTGATGCTGGCTGAGGTCACGCTCGCGGTTATATCCATGGTTTGGTTTCGGAAAGGTAACTGGAAGAAGATTCTAGTCTAACAACAGACCCTTAAACGCCTGGCTATTTTTTATGTTAACTTTATAGAACCTGCGGTATTGGTCGGCGAAAAGAATTTTATAACTTTAACCTTTGTTAAATAAGAATGTATGGGCACACAGAGAAAAGGTATAAATACCATTTGCACACATGAGGGCGAAATTCATGACGAACAGTTCAAAGGAGCCATATCACCCTTGTATATGAGTACCTCATATGCTTTTGAAGATGTTGACGTTAAGCGTTATCCGAGATATTTCAATACTCCAAACCAGGTGGCCTTAGCGAAGAAAATAGCCGCTTTGGAACATGCGGAAGCGGCCATGATCTTTGGGAGCGGTATGGCAGCAATAAGTACAGCTCTTTTGGCATTCTTGAGGGCTGGGGACCATATTGTACTTCAGAAAACGCTTTATGGTGGTACGTATAATTTTGTGAACGAGGAGTTTTCAAAGTATGGTATTGAGTATTCTTTTACCGAAGGTTTGGATCCGAAGGATTTTGAGGATAAAATAAAGGGGAATACCAAAGTAGTTTTTATAGAAACCCCATCAAATCCATTATTGACGATCACCGATATATCGGCCATAGCCAAAATTGCCAAAAAGCATGGATTGGTCTCTATGATTGATAATACCTTCGCGAGTCCGGTGAATCAAAATCCAATTGATTTTGGTATCGACGTCATCATACATAGTGCCACAAAATATATGGGAGGCCATTCCGATATTTGTGCCGGGGCAGTGGCCTCATCCAATGATAATATGGAACGTATTTTTCAGTTGGCCAAAAATTTGGGAGGTAGCTTGAGTGATTATACCGTCTGGTTGTTGGAACGCAGTATCAAAACCATGGGCATACGCGTAAAGGCTCAGAATGCCAATGCGCAACGTTTGGCCGAATACCTATCTACCCATTCCGAAATCAATAAGGTCTATTATCCCGGTTTGCCCAACCACCCTGGTCATGAGTTGGCCAAAGCCCAGATGTCAGGGTTTGGTGGCATGTTGTCTTTTGAATTGGATCCAGCGTATGATGCTTCCGAATTTCAAAACGCATTGCAATTGATCAAATCATCGATGAGCTTGGCAGGTGTTGAAAGTACGGTGCTATCACCCACACAGACCTCACATGCCCTCATTGGACCTGAAGAGCGTTTGAATCAGGGAATTTCAGACGGGCTTATTCGATTTTCCGTGGGTATAGAAGAACCGGAAGATTTGATTTTTGACATTGAACAGGCCTTGAAAAAACTTAAGGGAGATAAAGCTGGGCTTCGAAAGGTGCAGCTGGCCAAATAATATCATTATGTCCCTTACAACTCTAGGTTGCCCTTTTGTTTTCAAATTGACCATACTATAAAAAATAAAAATGAAATTAGACATCTTGGTTTTCGGGTCACATCCCGATGATGCTGAACTCGGTGCCGGTGCCACCATAGCAAAGGAAGTTGCCAACGGCAAAAAAGTGGGGATCATCGATTTGACCCGCGGTGAACTGGGAACAAGAGGCTCTGCCGAAATCAGGGATAAGGAAGCTACCACTGCTGCCGAGATCCTAGGGGTCGTAGTTCGTGAAAATCTTGAATTCGCAGATGGGTTTTTTGTTAATGACCAAAAGCATCAGATGGCCATTATTCGGGAGCTACGTAAATATTGTCCTGATATCGTGTTATGCAATGCCATCGACGACCGACATATTGACCATGCAAAGGGAAGTAAATTGGTAAGTGATGCCTGTTTTTTGAGTGGACTTGTCAAAATCGACTCGAAAATGGAGGGTGATGACCAATGGCAAGAACCTTGGCGGCCCAAACATGTGTATCATTATATTCAATGGAAAAACCTAACCCCTGACTTTGTTGTTGATGTTTCAGGGTATATGGATAAAAAGGTCGAGGCTATTTTAGCGTATTCCTCCCAATTTCATGACCCTGAAAGTGATGCTCCCGAAACTCCTATCAGCAGTAAGAATTTTTTTGATAGCGTACAGTATAGGGCAAGAGATCTGGGCCGATTGATAGGGGTAGACCACGGTGAAGGATTCACCACCGAGCGTTACCCGGGGATAAAGGGCCTAAGCGATTTGATTTAACCGGCTTTCTGTAATTTGCTCTTTACTTTGGGAAGGGTAAAGAAAAAACATGAACCATGGGGAATTATGCTTTCAACCCAAATTTTCCCATTGTTCTTTTCTACCATTTCTTTGCAGAGCGACAATCCCAAACCTGTCCCTTTTTCATGGTTCGTGCCATAAGTCGTTACATTCGAATTTTTTTCGAAAATTTTCTTTCGGGTTTCTTCATCAATACCTATGCCTGTATCCCGCACTGAGATTTCCCATGTACTGCTTCGTTCAACCGCCTCAAAGGTGATCAAACCTCTTTCAGGTGTAAACTTAATGGCATTGCTCATAAGATTACGAATAACGATATCAATTTGGTCACTATCGGACCAAGAAAGGATATTCGTGGTCATTTTATTCACGATCGTGAGGGATTTGGCCTTGGCGGTTTCCGATAGGAGATTAATATTTTCATTTACTAGATTATCGATGGAAACAATACTTGGTTTGGTCACTGATCCATTCATCTGTGTCCGACCCCAGGATAATAGATTATTCAGTGTAAATGATATGTGGTCGATATCGGTGCTTAGTTTTGGTATAAAATTTAAAAATTCCGTCTTATCGATTTCCCCGTCCTTATAAAGTTTCAAGAGCCCTTGAAAAGCACCGATCGGTCCTCTAAGATCATGACCGATTATTGAGAATAGTTTGTCTTTTGTTGCATTGATGTCCCTTAATTCTATCTCGTTACGAACTAATTCTGCCGTTTTATTGTGCAGCTCAATATTCAGTTTTTTCTGTATTTTTTCATTTCTTCGCACAATCAAGGTCACGATCAAGAATATGATCAGGATGAGTAAGGCGGCATAGATATATCTTTTTTGACTGGCCAAGGCTTTTTCATTTTCGGCCATAAGATTCTCTTTTTGTTTCTCAAAATCCAACTTGGTGACCAACATCGTAAGATTCTTTTCATTCTTGTTCCTGGTAATGGTGTCATGAAGGGTTTGGAATAGTTCATGAAACTTCAGGGCGGAGGTAAAATCTTCTTTGTTCTTATTTATCTGATATAGGATTTTGGCACTTTTTTGCGTTTCTTCATAAAACTTTATTTTTTGGGAAATAGCAAAGGCTTTTAAGGCATACTGTTCGGACAAGCTATCTTTTTGCTGTCCCAAATAAGCCTCGGCAATTCCATTCAACAAAGAAGTCTCACCTCTATTGTCTTCAAGACTTTCGTGGATCATCTCACTTTGCTTATACCAATATAGGGCCCATTTGAAATTTCTATCCTTTAGGTACGTTTTACCCTTGATTTCATATGCATAGGCTAACCAGTCCATGATATTGTACTTTTCAAAAGTGGTGAGACTACTATTAACATTGTACATGGCATATTCCAATTCTCCCATATCAGCGTATACCGAAGCTAAATTGCTCAGTGTTTCGGCGGTATAGATGTCATTGCCTATTCTTTCGTTGATTTTTTTGACGATTTTATAAAAATGAATGGCTTGGTCATAGTCATTTTGTGCCGCATATAGATTGGCGATATTTTCATTGATGATAGACAGCATTTCATCGTTGTCATATTGGGTAGCGAGCTCAACACTTTTTAAATAAAGGCTCAATGCCTTGGCATAGTCCCCCTTATAATAATAAACACTGGCCATATTGTTTTCTATGTTCAGGATCAGATTGATATTATCAATGCCTTTGGCCAAATGCAAGGCCTTTTGATAATACGTTATCGATTGATCATACTTACCATGATCCTCGTAATAGTTACCCATACCAACCAACGATTTACTTTGCCCATATGGGTCTTTGGCCTCTGAAGCATGTGCATATGCCTCTTTGGATAATGTGTACAGGCTGTCGGATTTATAATAGCGCATTTCTTCCCCGAGATCATTCAATAAAGCAATGAATAAACTGTCTTTGGGACTAAAATCCTTTTGTGAGCGCAAACGGTTGATTTGGTAATGTAGGCTATCCCTACGCGGTATTTGGGCGTTTATTTCACCGTATCCAAAAGATAAAAAAAACAATAGCAGCGTTAACTTCTTCATATGGGAAATTCGATTACCGTTTTGTTTCCGTAGCATATTTATGAAAACACCTTATGGATTAGGAAAGTAAAAATAAATCGCATTACAGCAGTATGATAAAAATTGTTGTGAAACCCCAGTTTTTGTGTGTTTGGTCTATAAAAATGTGTGTTTCATCGATGAAATGGCATTAGTTTTAGTGTGGCACTCCCGCAATCAAGGATCTTTCAGGAAATGATTTTTAGTAAACTTTTAAAAATATACCCTGTTAAGTTGGAAAGATCAATGAAAAAAAATTAACTTTGCCACCGCTTTAAATGGTGGTTGTAGCTCAGTTGGTTAGAGCATCGGTTTGTGGTACCGAGGGTCGCGGGTTCGAATCCCGTCTTCCACCCAAAAAATAAAAGCCCTGACATACCTGTCAGGGCTTTTTTTGTTCTTGGGCGTAATCTTTTCTTAATTTTTATCCACTGCGATTTTTTGATCTCGATTGGCAATTTCCCAGGCCGTATAGAAAATCAATCGCGTTCTGTTCTCTAAAAGAGCATAATTTATTTTATCAGGGGTATCAGTGGTTTTATGATAATCTTCGTGAGTACCGTTAAAATAAAAAATGATTGGGATATTGTTTTTGGCAAAATTGTAGTGATCACTTCGATAATAAAAACGGTTCGGATCGTTCTCATTGTTAAAGGTATAGTCCAATTCTATGTTCATGTACTTGTCGTTCACTTCCTCAGAGAGCTTGTGCAAATCAGTACTTAACTTATCAGAGCCTATCAAATAGATATAATTGCGGTCACCCTCACGTTTGGGGTCTATTCTACCTATCATATCGATATTTAGGTCGGCCACGGTCTGTTGCAAGGGAAATATCGGATCTACATCGGTATAATATTGGGATCCCAAAAGCCCCTTTTCCTCGCCAGTGACATGAAGAAAAACCACGGATCGCTTTGGTGTATACCCCGCTTCAGTAGCTTTTTTAAAAGCCTCGGCAATTTCAAGGAGGGCAACTGTGCCAGACCCATCATCATCGGCACCATTGTAGATTTGACCATTATCGGAGATTCCGAGATGATCTAAATGCGCTGATATAAAGACATATTCATCGGGTTTGCTATCCCCTTTAATATAGGCAACGACGTTTTCTGAACGTATGGTCTTACTATTCGATGAAAGTTTTACTTTTAGATCGGTTTGTACCACCCTACTTTTATTGGCATCTGAAATAATTTGATATAAGGCTGTTGCGGCATTTTTGCTCAAGACAATGTTCGTAAAATCAGAATCCTTGGTTTTTAGTATGGGATCCCTAGCTGGGTTATTTTTTATTCTATTGAAATAGTTTTTATATCCTTCATAATTTTCTTCGTCATAATATAGCATTCCGAGCCCACCATGGTCCCTAATTGCTTTTGAACGTAGTCCATAAGCATCGGAGACCCTGCTCCATTTTGAATTTTGTCGGTTACCGGTCACTATGAAAGTGCCATCTGCGTTGATAGGCTCCCCCGATTTTACCAATACCAGTTTCCCCTTTATATCGAGACCTTCATAATCACTGTAGTTAACATCATCAATACCATACCCGGCATAGACAATTTCTACAAAGGACATCTCTAGTCCTTCGAAAGCAAGAAAATCTTCACCAAGTTCATAGTCTTCGCCGTTTATCGATAAAACACCCGAGGGCATTTTTGCGATTTCCATCGGTACCTCTTGATAATAGTCCCCATCTTCCTTTGCCGCTGGGATACCCATTGACACATACT
>NZ_JBATHS010000104.1:0-26272 GCF_049667165.1 Maribacter sp. | reverse complement strand
TGTGCTTACGGTAATGACCTTAAGAATGCCGGGGAATGGCTGCAGAAAATTTGGAATAAAAAATGAAAATACTACACCTAGACACCAACCACCCTTTGATGATCGATCAATTTGCAACATTGGGGTTTCAGAACGATGAGGATTATACATCGACCAAACGAGAAATTGAAAAGAAAATATCGGTCTATGATGGTATAATCATTCGTAGCAGGTTCACCATTGACGCTTCATTTCTAGACAAGGCGGTTAACCTTAAGTTCATAGGACGCGTTGGGGCTGGTCTTGAAAATATCGATGTCGATTATGCCAAAAGAAATGGAGTGTTCTTGGCCGCGGCCCCTGAAGGCAATAGAAATGCCGTTGGAGAACATACCCTTGGAATGCTTCTTTCACTCTTCAATAAACTCAATAAGGCGGACCATGAAGTTCGAAATGGTACATGGGATCGTGAAGGCAACCGTGGAAGTGAACTCGATGGCAAAACCGTAGGCATTATTGGTTATGGCAATATGGGCAAGGCCTTTGCCAAAAAATTGAAGGGATTCGATGTTGAAACCATCTGCTATGATATCATCGGGGGCGTTGGTGATGAAAATGCGCGTCAGGTAGGGATTATGGAACTGCAGCAAAAAACCGATGTACTCAGCCTGCATGTACCCCAGACCCCAGAAACGATCGGGATGATCAATGATGGGTTTATAAACGCCTTTCAAAAACCTTTTTGGTTCATGAATACCGCCAGGGGCAAATGTGTGGTTACCGAAGATTTGGTCAAGCATTTAAAATCGGGCAAAATCCTGGGAGCCGGTTTGGATGTCCTGGAATATGAAAAATCATCCTTTGAGAACATGTTCGATGATGACAAACTTCCCGAAGCCTTCCAATATCTTATCAAAGCCACGAATGTGCTATTCACCCCCCATGTGGCCGGTTGGACCGTAGAAAGCAAAGAAAAACTGGCCCAAACCATTGTCGATAAGATTAAAAAAAGATTTTGCTAACTTTATACTGTAAGCAACCATCTAAAATCATGGAACATGCAGTCAAAAGCAGCGTCTACGGAACAATACCTCAATGAATTGCCCGATGACCGCAAAGAAGTCATTCAAAAGCTTAGAAAAACCATTCTCGACAATCTACCGAAGGGTTTCGAGGAACAAATGAGCTATGGCATGTTGGGTTATGTTGTGCCGCACAGCACTTATCCTGATGGATACCGTTGCTCTCCCGAACTTCCCTTACCATTCATTAATTTGGCCTCACAAAAGAATTTTGTTGCCTTGTATCATTCCGGGATCTATGCCAGTAAGGAATTATATGATTGGTTCGTGGGGGAATATCCCAAGTATGTAAAAACGAAGTTGGATATGGGCAAGAGCTGCATTCGGTTCAAAAAGATGGATACCATCCCCTATAAACTCATAGGTGAACTTTGCACAAAAATGAACGTGTCTGACTGGATAACCCTCTATGAGAAAAACGTAAAAAAAACATAAGCACTATGGAAAAAAGGGTGACAGGTTTAGGCGGTTTTTTCTTTAAGGCCAAAAATCCGGATAAAATAAAGACATGGTACAAAGAACACTTGGGACTTAACACCGATCCATACGGGTGTACGTTCTGGTGGAAAGACCATAAGGGCCATGACTGTTCTACCCAATGGAGCCCGATGAATGAGGACACCAACTATTTTGAGCCCAGCAAAAAACAGTTCATGATGAATTTCAGGGTCGATAATTTGGTCGAATTATTGAAAGTGCTTAAAGCGGAGGGGGTTACTGTTGTAGGGAATATCGAGGAATATGAATACGGTAAATTCGGATGGATCTTAGATCCAGAAGGCAATAAACTGGAACTCTGGGAACCCATTGACAAGGCGTTCCTTCCCTAGCAATCATACATATTTTTCAATCAAACAAAGTGCTTCGACGAGAATCAATGGATTCATAATCAGGAATGTTTGGGCATATTTCCTTGGTGAATAAATATTTGTTACATTTAACATAAGTATTAACCACCAAAAACAATCAAAAAAATGTCAGAAGAAAATAAGGATTTAGGGGATAAGGCGGAAGATGCCATGGACAAAGCCAAGGACAAAGCTAAAGATCTAGGGGGAAAAGCCAGTGAAAAATTAGATGACGCCAAAGAGGCGACTAAGGAATTTGCAGAAGACGCCAAAGAAAAAGCCAGCGAATTTGCCCATGAGGCAAAGGATACTGCCAAGGAATTCACCGATAGTGCCAAAGAGGCATTTAGCAAGGCAGGCGGAGACAATAAGAAAATGCTCGCTGGGATATTGGCTATTGTTCTAGGAGCCCTTGGAGTGCACAAGTTTATATTGGGTTACAATAAAGAAGGGATCATCATGCTTGCAGTAACCATTGTACTAGGTTTTTTCACCTGCGGCATTGGTGCTTCATTGATGGGAATCTTAGGACTTATTGAAGGCATTATATATTTGACCAAATCAGACGAAGAGTTTTATAACACCTACCAAGTGGGTCAAAAACCTTGGTTCTAAAAAAATAAAAGCCGGCTTTTATTGGTCTGGCTTTTTTTACTCATTTTATAATCGTAATATTGCAATATATAAATATATAATGGGAATCACCAAAACACAGATCTTTAACAAAAAACAGAACGAACTGGCCACCTTGTTCAAGGTACTCGCCCATCCCGCCAGGATAGCAATCCTACAGTACATCAGCCATCAAAAAGCCTGTATCTGTAATGATATTGTTGCCGAAATAGGCTTGGCACAACCCACGATTTCACAACATTTGAAGGAACTGAAAAGTATAGATTTGATTAAAGGTGAGCTAAGTGGTAAAAAGGTCTGTTATTGTATCAATCTTAAAAAATGGAAGGGTATTCAACAGGAACTGAATACCTTCTTTGATAAAACTAAATTTAATTGTTGTTAAATATTCATTATTATGCAAACGAAAAAACTCTTATCGCTCTTAAAGGAAAATCCAAATAAAAGTCTTCTTTTTGAATACAAGCACGGACATTACGTCCGTGCCAATTACCATATTACCGAAGTAAAGAACATGACGATTGACGCTGTCGATTGTGGCGCTCGTACAGACCTCTGGAAAGAGACCATCATTCAACTATGGGAAAGTCCGACTGAAAAGGGCAAAAGGGAATTCATGACCACGAACAAGGCCATTGATATTCTTAATAAGGTAGATCACATAAAGCCCATGCAAAAAGAAGCGGAGGTGAAATTCGAATATGGTAATCCCAACTTTCATACCGCGCAACTCTTTGTAAATGAATTTCTCCTGGAAGATCATCGGTTGATCATGAAGCTAGGGGTTGATAAAACCGATTGCAAGGCAAAGGATACTTGTGGTGCGCCCGTCGAGACCAACATGCAAGAAGAAGCTTGTTGTTCACCCGGAAGTGGATGCTGCTAGGCCCATAAAGAATGTAATTATGGAAATCATCTTTTATCTTGCCACCGCCTCTCTAATTCTGTTTATGATTTTGGCCACCTATGACGGGTTCTACCTGCACATATTCAAATATGGACTTTTCAATCATGAAGAAAGTTTTTTCGAGCATAAGACCCATACGATTCGCGCTATATTGTTTCCCTTCATTATTTGGTCCCTATTCATAAATGAATCGAATTTCAATCTATTTCTATTCGGCATCACCCTGGTAGTTCTCGATATGATAGTACTAGGAATAGATGCATATTCCGAAAAGGAAAGTCGTAACTTTATGGGCGGACTCCCCAAATGGGAATATATCATTCATCTTTTTTCAAATGCATTCCATTTCTCTGCGATTGTTCTCGTTCTTGCACTTAAAATTAAAGTGACCGGCAGAAGTTTAATTTTTGTCGATGAATTTGCCACTTCTTCGGCCCAAGGGTCGTTTGCATTTGTCAGCATCAATGTAATCCCCGGCGCAATAATATTGGCCCTATTACACCTAATATTGCTGTTGGAAACGCCCCGCGCCAAGTGGAATAACTTTCGCGCCAAGATAATGTGTTGTTAATATGTGTAGTGCAGCAAAAATTTTGATACAGCCATTGATATTAGAAGATTGGGAAACTGTTGCCACAATCTACGCAGAAGGCATAGCAACGGGATATGCTACTTTTGAAAAGCACATTTCCACCTATGATATTTGGGACAAGACCCATCTAAAATCCTGTAGGTTGGTTGCCGTCGACCTCAAGAAGGTACTGGGTTGGGCCGCCCTATCACCGGTTTCAGGCCGAAGCGTATACCAGGGTGTCGCCGAAGTAAGTGTGTATGTTGGCCAGGCCCATAGTGGCAATGGTGTGGGGAGCTTACTTATGAAAGAACTGATTTTACAAAGTGAGAAAAACGGGTTTTGGACCTTACAATCAAGTATTTTTCCCGAAAATGAAGGAGTATTGCCTTGCATAAAAAGACGGGGTTTCGCTATCTTGGTACACGGGAACGCGTGGGCCAATTAGACGGTATTTGGAAGAACAACCTGCTATTTGAACGTAGGAGTCAACGAGTAGGGATTTAAACGGTTCTTTAACAGACGACGGCCCATGGGAATGTTAATATCTACGTATACATGAAGAATATTTTGGTATTGTGTACAGGCAATTCCAGCAGAAGTCAAATGGCACAGGGCTATTTGGAGAAGTTACAGGATGGTTTGGCAAACATCTATAGTGCCGGGATAGAAGCCCATGGACTAAACGAGTATGCCGTAGCCATTATGGCCGAGGATGGCATCGATATTTCAGGGCACACCTCAAACCAGGTAGATGAATATATCGATTTGGATTTTGATTTTATTATTACGGTCTGTGATCATGCCAATGAAAACTGCCCCTACTTCCCTTCAAAAAATGCCAAAAGATTCCATCATAATTTCCATGATCTATCAAAATTTGAAGGGACTGCCGAAGAAAAGCGCGAGGTATTCTTAAAAGTAAGGAATGAAATCAAGGAATATTGTCAAAAATTCATACTTCGTGAATTGCACTAATCCTCCCCGTTTTGTAGATTCTCGGCGAATTTCCGCTCAAGTTCGGCCTGAAACTCTTCCATAACAGGTTTTACGGTACTTTCAGGTAAATCGGCGATTCGAATATACATCAATCCGTCTACCGAATTATTAAACAGTGGATCTACATTAAAAGCGACCACCTTGGCATTTTGCTTTATATATTTTTTAATAAGAACCGGCAATCTCAGGTTTCCTGGTTCTACCTCATTGATCATTCGGTCGAACTTGTTGAGATCAGCCTCGGTCTCATCGAAAATAAAATCCTTATCGGCATCCTTCAACTTGACCTTGAATTCCTTTTTCGGACTGATATACTGGGCCACATAAGGGTCCCAATAATTACTTTTCATAAACTCGATCATCAGCGACTTGGAAAAGTTCGAGAACTGATTGCTAATGCTTACCCCTCCAATCAGGTATTTATGCTCAGGATGCCTTAAGGTGGTGTGCACGATTCCCTTCCACAATAAAAATAAAGGCATGGGTTTTTGTTGGTATTTTTTGACGATATAGGCCCTGCCCATTTCAATGGACTGCTTCATCATCCCGAACAATTCAGGTTCAAATCGAAACAGGTCTTGAAGGTAAAACCCGTCAATACCATATTTTTTGAATATTTCAGAACCCATTCCCATGCGATAGGCCCCAACAATTTCCTTATCAGTATCATCCCAAAGGAACAAATGATGGTAATATTCATCAAACTCATCCAGATCAATGGAGTTGTTGGTGCCTTCCCCGATGGCCCTGAAAGTGACTTCGCGTTGCCTACCGATTTCCTTTAGGATAAAAGGCATATCATGGGCCTTTGCCAAAAAGACCTCGTAATTCTTACTTTGCAACAGACGGCACTCTTTCTCCCGAAGCTTTTCAATTTCGCCCTGAATAACCTCGGTACGAACAGCCGTGGCAATTTTTTTGGGTGTTTTGGGAAGTTTTAAGGACGTCGGGATTTGATCGAACAAGCGTTCTTTCTCATAGGCATTCGAAAGAATATAGGTCTTTCTGCGCAGTAGTTCTGTAAATTCCTCCAAGCTTTCCTGCTCATTTTGTGTGTCAACCGAAATGGGTTGCCCGATCCGCACCTTGATAGGCCGGTTTCTTTGCGAGTATACTTCCGATGGTAATTTGGCCGTTCTGAAAATATCGCTGATTTTGGACAATCTATAAAAGAACTTACTATTTCTTGCATGAAAATAAATAGGGACCACGGGTACCTTGGCCCGACGTATCAGTTTTAAGGCAGCTTCTTCCCAAGGCCTATCGACTATCAATCTTCCGTCTTTATAGGTTGAGACCTCCCCAGCCGGAAAAATACCCAACGGATGACCCTCGTCTAAGTGTGTCATGGCACTCTTGAAACCGGCAATACTACTTTTTGCATCCTTATGGTTTTCAAAAGGATTGACCGGCAGTATGTAAGGAACCATAGGTTCAATTCTATTGAGTAGAAAGTTTGCAACGATCTTAAAATCGGATCTATGGGACACCAATAATTTCAACAACAAAACCCCATCGATACCACCTAGGGGATGATTGGATATGGTTATATAGGCACCTTCTTTGGGAAGTCTTTTAAAGTCCTCTTCGGGCACCTCAAAATCGATTTGGTAATGTTTTAAAATGGCATCCAAAAACTCTATCCCTTCAAGATGTCTGTGCTTTGTATAAAACCGATTGATGCCTGAAATGCGGGTGATCTTCATGAGTAGCCAACCCATAAAGGTGCCCAAAAAACCATATTTATGCAGATTGATTGCCTTGGCTACCTCTTTCGCGGTCACTAAACCCATGCTCTATTTCATTTAGGAAGCATAAATATAGTAAAATCCCTATTGGAAGCCCTATTTTAACAGTCCTGAAAAATCGTGTAAATCATTATTTGACGATCAATTGTACCGTTTCATTGGCCCGTTGTTCCAATAAAATCTCCTTTCCTTTTTGTAAGGAAGTTATGGCATCGTTATTGAAATGCCGTATGGTATAAAGAGAGACCCCCTCATGGCAATCCACATTGAACCTGCCTTTTAAAAGATTCAATAATTCTTGCAGTCGTCCAAACTTGTTGTCAACACAAACCGAAAAACTAATAGCCGAGTTTTGGATCAGGTCTACTTTCATCTTATGGTCATGCAGCATTTTAAACAATTCACTAATACTATGCTCTACAATGAATGAAAAATCAAGGGAGGAAAGCCGCATCAATACTTGATCCTTTTTAACGATATAACAAGGAACTTGGGGTTCTAAGGTTGTGCCTTTGCCTACTGTGGTACCAGCCCCCTCAGGGTTAATAAATGATTTCACCAATAACGGAATTTCTTTCCTTTGCAAGGGTTGTAAGGTTTTCGGGTGAATCACTGAGGCACCATAAAATGCCAATTCTATTGCCTCTCTATACGATATTTTGTTCAACAACTGGGCATCGCTGAAATATCGGGGATCCGCATTCAGGACCCCTGGCACGTCTTTCCAAATGGTTACCGAATTGGCGTTGAGACAATAGGCGAAAATAGCCGCCGTATAATCCGATCCCTCACGCCCCAAGGTCGTAGTAAAATTGTTATCGTCACTACCCAGGAAACCTTGGGTAATATAAAACTTACTCTTATCGGTTAATTGTGATATACGCTCCTGTGTTCGTTCCCAATTGACCAGGGCATCCCTATAATTGTTATCGGTCTTGATATAGTTGCGCACATCGAGCCAGGAATTCTTTATTCCCACCTCATTCAAATAAGCGCTTAAAATAGTAGTCGACACCAATTCACCGTAACCTACGACTTGATCATATACAAAATTGTAATTCGGCGATTTATTCCATACCAAGAATCCCTGCACTTCATCAAAAAGTACCTTAACCTTACCAAAAACCGGATGCTTATCCGACTTGAACAAATCTACCAAAATGGTATTGTGGTACTCTATGACTTCCTGAACCGCAGAATTCAAGCCATTTTTATCCTCAAAATAAGAATTAACCACCTTCTCCATGGCGTTAGTGGTCTTTCCCATGGCCGAAACCACGAGTAATGTATTTTCATGACCCACTTTCTTTAAAACCTTCACCAAGTTCTGTACCCCGGTGGCATCCTTTACCGATGCCCCACCAAATTTGAATATTCTCATATCTTATCTAAATAATTCTGGATTCCATTTTCATCCAATTGTACTACATCCCAATCCCGTAATACACGGGCTCCTTTCTTTTCGTAAAACCTTATGGCGTGCTCATTCCAATCCAATACCTCCCAATTGATGCGTTTAACACCCATATTGGCCCCGTAGCGAACCACTGCGTTCAATAACGCCGTCCCCAGGCCACTGCCCCGCATGGCTTCGGAAACCACCAAATCCTCCAAATGGATGATTGGGCCTTTCCAAGTAGAATAGCGATTATAAACCAAGGCCATACCTACTATCCGGGCACCGGATTCCGCCACAAAACAATGGAACTTAGGATTGTCGTTGAAACCATCACGTACCAAATCATCAACAGTGACCTCAACCGCATCGGCTTCTTTTTCAAAACGTGCCAACTCCCTTACAAGATCAAGCACATAGGGCATGTCCTCCGCTACCGCGTCACGAATCGTATAATCCATAATTGTTACAAATAAAACACAAAGTTATAAATTTACATCGTCAAATAATTCCGAAACCGACGTAGTTTCACAAATTACCCGATATTTGTAATTAAATAACACATTTCAACCATGGTAGTAAAAAAACACAAAACGCTCGGGGAGTTCATTATTGAAAATCAATCCTCTTTCCAATATTCCTCAGGAGAACTTTCAAAACTGATCAATGCGATTCGCCTTGCGGCCAAAGTGGTCAACCACGAAGTGAACAAAGCAGGCCTGATCGATATTCTTGGAGCGGCCGGTGACACCAACATACAGGGGGAAGACCAACAGAAGTTGGATGTGCTTGCAAACGATAGATTTATACAAACCTTGAAAAATCGTGAAATTGTCTGTGGTATTGCCTCTGAGGAGGAAGACGATTTTATCAGTGTAAATAGCAATGACGAACAACATCAAAATAAATATGTTGTACTGATCGATCCCTTAGACGGCTCATCCAATATCGATGTCAACGTTTCCGTAGGAACCATATTTTCGGTCTACCGAAGGATCACCCCCGTGGGCACCCCTGTGCAGCTCGAAGATTTTCTACAACCGGGAAGAAATCAGGTAGCTGCAGGATATATTATTTACGGCACTTCAACCATGCTGGTCTATACCACCGGGGACGGTGTAAATGGATTTACCTTAAACCCCGCTATTGGCACCTTCTACCTTTCGCATCCCGACATGAAATTTCCTGATACCGGCAAGATCTATTCGGTGAATGAAGGAAATTACATTCATTTTCTACAGGGGGTTAAGGACTATATAAAGTATTGTCAAAAAGAGGAAGGGGATAGACCCTATACTTCTAGATATATAGGTTCCCTTGTATCCGATTTTCATAGGAATATGATCAAAGGAGGTATTTACATGTACCCAAAGAGTAGCATTACCCAAAACGGAAAATTACGTTTGTTATACGAGTGTAATCCCATGGCATTTATTGCGGAGCAAGCCAATGGTTTAGCCACTGGGGGACGAACAAGAATACTCGATATTCAACCGACAGAGTTGCACCAACGGGTGCCTTTCTTTTGTGGTAGTAGAAAAATGGTTGAAAAACTGCAGGAATTCCTCGACAAATATAAATAGCGTACTGTGTTTTGATTTTTGGTCTGGGTGAATCCCGTCTATTTATTTATCAAATACAAATAATCATCAAAGTCTATTCTTCCTGAAAAGATCGCAATGGATTTTCCAATGATCTTGTCCGCTTTATCGCTGGGGAAACCTAGGCCAATGGCATATTTTTTCAACAAAACCATTTCATCATCGTCAACCTCATTGTCGGCAAAAATGATCTTGAAAAGATCGAACAATCGTTCCAACCTTAGTTCAGAGTTATTTTGGGGATCAATCGGGTATTTATTCGATTTTTTCATGACCTCTTTAAATTCATTATCAGTAATATCCAATTTATTGGCAAATTTTACCAAAAGCTTCATTTCTTGGTCATTTACGTCTCCATCCACAGCCGCCAATGAAGCTATTGCAGCAAAATGGGCCAAATTTCTCCGTTTCTCACTATGATTGTATAAGTCTAAAATAGGCATGTTTCTTCGTTTGATTATGACAAATATAAATTTTTAAAAGTGATATTTTAGTCTGTAAATGATTATTTTCTCATAATCATTCAGCCTTGAAATTAAGATCATTCCATGATAAGGAACCCACTTTATAACATTGCCGAAGACTGGTTTGCCCAAGAAAATTGGAGGCCTTTTGCATTTCAAAGGCAAACTTGGAAAGCCTTTCTGCAAGGGAAACATGGGCTTCTCAATGCCCCAACGGGCAGTGGAAAAACCTATGCCCTTTGGTTCCCGATTGTGTTGGAATATATCAAAAACCATCCCGATTACAAGACGACCCATAAAAAGGGATTAAAGGCGATATGGATAACCCCATTGCGTGCTTTATCGCATGAAATAAAACAATCTGCAGAACGCGTGGCCCATGATTTGGGCACTGGTTTAACCGTAGGTATCCGCTCTGGTGATACGAGCACCAGTGAGAGGGCAAAGCAAAAAAGGAATATGCCCGATCTGCTGATCACGACTCCCGAAAGTCTACACTTGTTATTGGCTACTAAAGGCTATGCAAAAACCTTTAAGCATTGTTCGGCCATCGTCGTTGATGAATGGCACGAACTTCTGGGTACAAAGAGAGGCGTGCAGACCGAGCTTGGCCTGTCCAGACTCAAATCGATCTCAGAAAACTTGCGTATTTGGGGCATATCGGCCACAATTGGCAATTTGGACCAGGCGAGAGAGGTATTATTGGGGCCTGACTCCATAGCCTTGGAAAATTCCGTACTGATCAAAGCCCAACTCAAAAAGAAAATTACGGTCAAAAGCATCATTCCCAACACTATGGAAACGTTTCCCTGGCGTGGGCACTTGGGATTGCGACTGTTACCTAAGGCAATTCCCATCATCAAGAATAGCAGAACAACCTTATTGTTTACCAACACCCGTAGCCAGTGCGAAATATGGTTTCAGAAAATCCTTGAAAAGTATCCTGAATATGCCGGAGAGATCGCCATGCACCACGGTAGCATCAATAAGGAAACCCGACAATGGGTAGAACAGGCCATTCGCAACGAAAGTCTTAAGGCGGTCGTCTGCACTTCGAGTTTGGATCTTGGGGTCGATTTCGCCCCTGTTGAAACCGTCATCCAGATTGGGGGGACCAAGGGTATTGCAAGGTTCCTGCAACGGGCCGGTCGCAGCGGTCACAGGCCTGGGGAAGAAAGTGTAATTTATTTTTTGCCCACCCATGCCCTTGAACTGGTTGAGGCCTCCGCATTGCAACAGGCCGTTAAGCAAAATGCCGTCGAAGATCGCCTACCCTACCTGAATAGTTTTGATGTATTGCTGCAGTACCTTACCACCCTGGCCGTTTCAGATGGCTTCTATCCGGATGCAATTTATAAGGAGGTCAAACGTACGTTTTGTTACCAAGGAATTACCGAGGAACAATGGCAATGGGTATTGAATTTTTTGGTCTTGGGCAGCCAAAGTCTACAATCGTACGATGAATATAAAAAAGTGGAGGTAGACGAAGGTGGTTTGTTTAAGGTGCACAATCGGGGTATTGCCATGCGCCATCGATTTCAGATCGGCACCATTGTAGGCGATGCAAACCTTACTGTACGTTATCAAAAGGGGGGCTATATCGGCACCATCGAAGAGTACTTTATATCCAAATTGAAAGCTGGTGATGTTTTCACTTTTGCCGGTAGAAACCTGGAATTCATCCGAATACAACAAATGCAGGTCCATGTCAGGAATTCGAGCAAGAAATCGACCAAGGTCCCAGCATGGATGGGCGGTAGAATGACATTCTCTGCACAAATGTCGGAATTATTGCGAAACGAACTTTATTCCGCCTCCCTCCCCATTTCAAAACAGTCTTTGGAAATCAAATCGCTTAAGACCATATTCGACAAACAGCGGGAGGATAGTGTTGTACCCAAGCCCGATGAATTTTTGATAGAGACCTTTGAAACCCAGGATGGCCACCACCATATCTTTTATCCTTTTGAGGGGCGTGCCGTGCATGAAGCCATGGGCAGTCTCTTAAGTTACCGTATTAGTCTATTATCACCCATAACATTCTCATTGGCCTTCAATGATTACGGGTTTGAATTGCTGTCTGACCAAAAACTGGATGTACAGGAGATTCTCGATAATAACCTTTTTGCCACAGACTTTCTTTTCGATGATCTTCAAAAAAGTCTGAACTCAACGGAAATGGCAAAGCGGAAATTTCGCGATATTGCGGTCATCAGCGGGTTAGTATTTACGGGTTACCCTGAAAAAGGAGTCAAAATGAAGCATTTACAAAGCAGCTCACAGTTATTGTTCGATGTATTCAAAGAATATGAATCCGACAATCTTCTGTATCAGCAGGCCTATACCGAAACCTTTGAGCACCAATTGGAAGAAGGTCGCTTGCGCCTGGCTTTGGAACGGATTGCCCAGCAAAAATTCGTATGGAAACAATGCCAACAACCGACCCCGTTTTCTTTTCCTTTGATTACGGACAGACTACGGGAAAAATTATCGAGCGAAAAACTGGCCGATCGCATAAAACGAATGACGGCTAAACTCCTGAAAAAATAAGCGATGACCCAAAGAATACAGATACAAGGTCAAAACTTCATATTACACCCGTCGGGATCCATGTTCTGGCAAGAGAAGTCCATACTATTGATCAGTGACGTGCATTTGGGCAAAGTAAGCCACTTCAGAAAATTCGGGGCTGCGATTCCCCGGGGAGCCATTCATGGTAATTTTGAATTGTTGGATGAAGTAGTCCATTTTTTCAATCCTTTGTGTATTTATTTTTTAGGAGATCTCTTCCATTCCCATTTGAATACGGAATGGACCTATTTTGAGGCTTGGGTATCCAAAACACAGACCGAAATGATCCTTATCAATGGCAACCATGATATAATCTCACCCTTGAAATACGAAACGCTGAAAATTCAAGTGCTGGAAGAACTTATCCTTGAAACATTCTTGTTCACCCATCATCCCGAAGAACGGGATGGACTTTACAACTTTTGTGGACATATCCATCCCGCGATAAAAATCAGGGGAAGTGGGAAACAATCCCTGCGGTTCCCATGCTTTTTTAAAAAACAACATCAAATGATACTTCCTGCCTTTGGGGCGTTCACAGGATCGTATACCCTAAAACCTAAAAAACAGGACGAAGTCTTTGCCTTGGCCGAAGGGTTGGTCATAAAAATTTAACCCTTCCCTTGGGCAGCGAATGGCTTCAACCTATATTTGCACAAAATTCAACGGTTGACCCAAAATACAATCCAACAACTGTTCGCACAGTCTCCACAAACACGGAAACTGCAAGCTGCTATTGCCAATACCCAACTTCCAGACTCCGATTCAAGTAACAAAATTGCATTAAAAGGCCTGACAGGTTCTGCCCTTTCTTTTGTTATTTCGAGCGTTTTCAAGAATTCCGAACGTCCCTTTCTGCTGGTTTTCAATGATAAGGAAGAAGCGGCCTATTACCTCAACGATCTTGAGATGCTTATTGGCGAAAAAGATGTGTTGTTCTACCCTGGCAGTTACCGTAGGCCCTACCAGATAGAAGAAACCGATAATGCCAATGTGCTGCTAAGGGCAGAGGTACTGAACCGAATAAATTCAAGAAAAAAACCTGCTGTCATTGTTACCTATCCCGATGCACTGTTCGAAAAAGTGGTCACTCGGAAAGAGCTCGATAAGAACACCTTGAAAATTAAATTGGAGGATTCATTGTCTTTGGATTTTCTCAACGAGGTGCTTTTTGAATACCGATTCAAACGGGTCGATTTTGTGACCGAACCCGGTGAATTCTCGGTACGTGGGGGCATTGTGGATGTCTTTTCCTTTTCCCATGACTTACCCTATCGTATTGAGTTCTTCGGGGATGAAGTAGAGAGTATTCGAACTTTTGATGTGGAAACACAACTGTCTACAGAGAAGGTGAATAAAATAGCCATCATTCCCAATGTGGAGAATAAATTTTTGAATGAATCCCGGGAGAGTTTCTTGAAATACATTTCGCCCCAGACCCTTGTATTCACGAAAAACCTGGAATTGCTTTATGACCGGTTGGATTCGTTCTTTGGTAAAGCGCAAGAATCGTTCGCCAAATTACCCAAGGAGTTAAAACATGCCCAACCCGAGGAACTTTTCGTGAATTCACAACTGCTCAAATCGCAATTACAACACTATGGTGTTGTGGAATTGGGGGGATCTGCCAAAACTTCCAATTCCTTACCTATTGAAACGCTGGTCTTTCATACAAAACCTCAACCTTCTTTCAACAAAAAGTTCGATTTATTGATCGACAACCTCAATCAAAATAGCCAAAAAGGATATACGAATTACATCTTCTGTGCTTCAGAGCAACAGGCCAAGCGGTTTCATGACATTTTTGAGGAGGTAGACCACGATATACAATATACTACGGTGATTTTTCCCATCTTTCAGGGTTTTATCGACGACGATCTGCAATTGGTGTGCTATACGGACCATCAGATTTTTGAACGATACCATAAATTCCATTTGAAAAACGGGTATGCCAAAAAACAGGCCATTACCCTAAAGGAACTCAACAAGTTGGAGGTTGGGGATTATGTAACCCATATTGATCATGGTATTGGAAAGTTCGGTGGACTGCAGAAAATAGACGTAGAGGGTAAGAAGCAGGAAGCGATAAAACTCATGTACGGGGATCGCGACATCCTTTATGTCAGTATACATTCGCTTCATAAAATATCAAAATTCAACGGCAAGGATGGGGCGGTACCGAAAATATATAAATTGGGATCTGCCGCCTGGAAAAAATTAAAACAAAAGACAAAATCACGGGTTAAGAAAATTGCCTTTGACCTGATCCAGGTATATGCCAAACGGAGGTTGCAAAAAGGGTTTCAATACAACCCTGACAGCTATTTACAATTGGAGTTGGAAGCCTCTTTTATTTACGAGGATACCCCAGACCAAAGCAAAGCAACGGAGGATATTAAGAGAGACATGGAGAGTGAACGACCCATGGACCGTCTCGTTTGTGGGGATGTGGGTTTTGGAAAGACCGAGGTGGCCATACGTGCTGCGTTCAAGGCGGTCGACAATGGCAAACAAGTAGCCGTTTTGGTGCCAACGACGATTTTGGCCTTTCAGCATCATAGGACCTTTAACGAACGTCTAAAAGAAATGCCGATAACGGTCGATTACCTCAACAGGTTCAGAACCGCCAAAGAGAAACGCGAAACCCTTGAAAACTTGGAGAATGGGAAAGTGGATATCATCATAGGCACCCATCAACTCGTAAACAAAAATGTGAAGTTCAAAGACCTAGGTTTACTGATTGTTGATGAGGAGCAAAAATTCGGGGTATCCGTGAAGGATAAACTGAAGGCAATAAAAGAAAATGTGGATGTACTCACCTTGACGGCAACACCCATTCCACGAACGCTACAGTTTAGTTTAATGGCAGCCCGTGATCTCTCGGTCATAAACACTCCGCCTCCCAATCGGTACCCCATAGAGAGCCATGTCATCCGATTTGGGGAGGAGACCATACGCGATGCCATAACCTATGAAATACAACGTGGCGGACAGGTGTTCTTTATCCACAATCGCATTGAAAACATCAAAGAGGTGGCCGGTATGATCCAACGTCTGGTGCCTGACGCCAAAATAGGTATTGGCCATGGGCAAATGGAAGGCAAAAAACTGGAAACATTGATGCTTGCATTTATGAATGGGGAATTCGACGTGCTTATATCCACGACCATTGTCGAGAGTGGGTTGGATGTATCCAATGCCAATACCATCTTCATCAATAATGCCAATAACTTCGGACTTAGCGATCTGCACCAAATGCGTGGTCGTGTCGGACGTAGCAACAAAAAGGCATTCTGCTATTTCATAACCCCGCCCTATGATGTCATGACCAATGAAGCCCGTAAAAGAATCCAGGCCTTGGAACAATTCACAGAATTGGGAAGTGGCTTCAATATTGCCATGAAGGATTTGGAAATTCGTGGCGCCGGCGATCTGCTTGGGGGCGAACAAAGTGGCTTCATCAACGAAATAGGTTTTGATGCCTACCAAAAGATCCTGGCTGAAGCCATTGAGGAACTCAAGGGAAATGAATTTAAGGAATTGTATGATGAGGTAGAAGGGCATCATGAACCAATTTATGTGAAAGACACCCAGATCGATGCGGATTTTGAATTGCTGATACCCGACGATTACATCAACAATATTACGGAAAGATTGAATCTGTATACCGAGCTTAACTCGATCAAGGATGAGGAGGCACTACAGAAATTCGAGTCGGAATTGGTCGATCGCTTTGGGGAACTGCCCATCCAAGTCGTTGATCTATTGAATTCTGTCCGTATAAAATGGATTGCCAATAGTATTGGCCTTGAAAAAGTGGTGATGAAAAAAGGGAAAATGATCGGTTATTTTATAGCAGATCAGCAATCCGCTTTTTATCAAAGCACAACGTTCACCCAGGTGCTTCAATTTGTACAGACCCATGCAAACCTTTGCAGAATAAAGGAAAAGCAAACCCGTAATGGCCTAAGGTTATTATTGACCTTCGACAAGATCACTTCTGTCGAAAAGGCATTGAACGCCTTGGCCCCATTTAAAAATGCGAATACAAAGGAAATAGCATCAACCTAGTGCTCCTGAACAAATCCCATGAACACATAATTTTGTATCTTCCACCCTTTCTAACCCACAATTAGAAGTATGAATACTCCAACTTTAGGCTTTACACTAGCCGAAAAATTAGCTATTGTACAAACCGTAGATTCCGTCATTATAGCCGATGGCACTGTGCACAAAGGTGAATTGACCGCTTTGGGCCAATTGATGCAGCGTATCGAATTTGATAGTAATTTTATTCTTCAGGCCCGAAATATAGCCGAAGAACAAGCCAAATTGATCCTTCGTGCCATGACCTATGAAAAAAAGAAGGTTTTGGTGGCCATTTTGGATGAAATCGCTATTTCCGATGGATTTGTACACGAAAAGGAATCGGCCTTAATGACCGAGATCCATTCCTTTATTGGCTATGTGCAAGATTTGAAAGCAGCCAAATAGTTTATTGGTTTACGATTTTTCATTCCCTCTGATTTCTTCTATGAAACCAATGGGATCTACAAGAGAAGTCCCTGTTGTATGGGATAACTGTGGCACAAAATATCGTACCAACTTATCTAAAATGTTTATCTTTCAAGTTTATTAAAAGCTTTAAGATGTCAAGATTTATACTTGCGATACTGATTGCAATAAACTTTGAGATAACCCTTGCCCAAAACAATGATTCCATATATGTACGAGAGCATTATGACCTAAAGGAATATCACATACCGATGCGTGATGGAATCGAGCTTTTCACAGTGGTGTACACCCCCAAAGACACATCAAAAAAAGCCCCTATCCTTCTTAACCGCACCTGCTATAATGCTTCGAATTATACCGATTATGGCCTAAGTGGGTATCCTTCCAAATATCTGTTGCACGATGGTTATATCCTCGTTTTCCAAGATGTTCGCGGTAGGTATATGTCCGATGGCACCTTTGATAATATGCGGCCCAATATCCCGGGAAACGATCCAAAAAACAAAAACGATATTGACGAAAGTTCGGATACCTGGGATACTATTGATTGGATGATCAAGAATATAAAAGGCAACAATGGCAAGGTTGGTATGTATGGTATTTCATATCCTGGTTTTTACGCGGCGGCAGCCCTACCCGATGCACATCCGGCCCTAAAGGCATCTTCCCCACAAGCCCCTATAGCCGATTTTTTCTTTGACGATTTTCATCATCAAGGGGCCTATTTGGAAAGTTATTCAGCAGCCTTTGCGGTATTTGGATATCAAAAAGAAGGTCGCACCCGGGACCCTTGGTACATAGATAAAATCAAACGTTTTTACGATGATCCCGCTGCAGACGGCTACGACTTTTACCTTCGTATGGGGCCTTTGAAGAACCTGACTAAAAAATTTCATGATGATAACTTTTTTTGGAATCAAATTGTAGAACACCCTAATTACGATGAGTTTTGGCAAAAAAGAAATCTCTTGCCGCATTTGAAAAATAGTACACCGGCTGTAATGACCGTAGGCGGCTGGTTTGATGCAGAAGACCTTTACGGACCCTTGAATATTTACAAAACTGTGGAAGCCACTAGTCCCAAGGCCAAAAACGCCATCGTAATGGGGCCATGGGACCATGGCGGATGGGCGCGCGAACAAGGTATGACCACCCATAACCATATTTATTTTGGGGATAGTATCTCTACGTTTTACCAAAGGGAAATCGAACGAAAATTCTTTGCGTATCACCTCAAAGATGAGGGCGTAGATACTCTGCCGGAAGCTTATATGTTCGATACTGGTGTCAAAAAATGGGAAACCTTCGATGCATGGCCTCCCAAAGAGATAGCACCCGTAACCCTGTATTTTGGCGAAAATGGAATGCTGGGCATCAACAAGCCGACCGATGAAAATGCGGTTTTTGAATATACCAGTGACCCAAAAAAACCGGTACCTTACACCTCACAAACCGAAGGGCTTACCTTTACACCAAGACGTTTTATGTCAGATGACCAAAGACAGGCTTCACGCCGTCCGGATGTATTGACTTTCGAATCCGAAATACTTACCGATGATAGGGTCCTTGCCGGGGAAATCCTCGCAAAACTAAAGGTCTCGATGAGTGGCACGGATGCCGATTTTATAGTGAAGCTGATCGATGTATATCCCGATGACCATCCGAACTACGAACATAATCCTAAAAACATCATCATGGGCGGCTATCAGCAATTGGTAAGGTCAGAAGTTTTCAGGGGTAGGTTCCGCAATAGTTTTGCTAAGCCAGAGCCCTTTGTTCCTGGCGAAGTAAGCGATGTGGACTTTCGCTTACAGGATGTGTTGCACACCTTTAAAAAGGGGCATCGCATCATGATCCAGATCCATAGTACCTGGTTCCCATATATTGACCGTAATCCCCAGAAATATGTGGATAATATCTATAAGGCCGAAGAATCGGATTTTATAAAGTCGACCATTCAAGTGCATGGAGCCTCTTCGGTTCAGGTCGGTGGTGATTTGGATGCTCCTCTACTGTTGGTCAAGGAAGAAAAAATGATCAAAGATTAAATTTTATAACCAACATAATCTATGTGAATTCCTACAAATTTGTAATTTGGACTGATATTTGATTTTATCCGAAACATGAAGAAACTACTACTTATATTAACCATTTTCGTCAGTTTACAATTAACGGCCCAACACACGATTTCAGGGACATTTTCACCCGCCAAGGATTATAAATGGTTGTTAGCATATCATCTTAAACCGGGAACACAGAACTTTATAGCCGAAACCGCTGTCAAAAATGGGGTATTCAATATAAGCATTCCAGAAAATGCCCTGCCTGGGACCTATAGATTGGTGTATGCCGTACCTCAGGAGCAGTTTTATTTTGATGTCATTTATAATGGCAAGGAAGATATTACACTTGCCTTCGACGCCACAAGTGGGGTTTCATTCTTTACCTCCAAAGAAAATATACTCTTCAATACTTATTTTAAGGAAATCACGGACCTTGAACAGCGAATCACGGATTATTATACGAGCGGCAACGCCGATAAAGCTGCATTCAAGAACTTGACCGAACAAATGGAACATATTCAGGATTCTTATGAAAAGAAATCGGCGGGTACCATGGCGAACCACTTTATCAGAAGCAATACACCTTACATTCCCAAAGAAATACAATCGGTAAATGCATATGTGGAGGGTAGGAAAGCCCATTATTTCGATATGATGGAATTTGACGACCCCGTTTTACAGGCTTCCGGTTTTTTAACGGATAAATTGCTCAACTATGTCTTTACCGCCCTCCCGCTGCAGACCATGACCGATAGGGAAATGCAGGAAGCCATGAATACGAATGTGGACACGATCAACGAAAAATTGGCTGCAGTAGGTGACCCCTATAAAATGCATCTCTTTTATAGCTTATGGACACAGGCAGCCTCAAGTGGTTATAATAGTACTTCTGATTATATCTACAACAACTATCTCAAAAAACTAGCGTCGGCAACCGACAACAAAAATATAGTCGACGAAATAGAGGTACACAATAGATTGCGAATGGGAGCTGTTGCTCCTGATATCAAATGGAAAATAGATCAAAAGACCTTTGCGCTAAATAGCTTGGAAGGGGCCGAACATTATATTCTGGTATTTTGGAGCAGTACCTGTGGCCATTGTCTGAAAGAACTACCTGCCCTGCATCATAAATTAAAAGATGTAAGTACTGCAAAAGTGGTCGCCGTAGGTCTGGAGGAAGATGACGTGAATTGGAAAAGGGAATCGGCCAAACTACCCAATTTTGAACATGCCATAGCCCTGGGCAAATGGGAAAGCAAATATGCCAAAACATACAACATATTAAAAACACCCTCCTATTTTATATTGGATAAGGAAAAGCGGATCATTGCTAAACCCGAAAATGACAAAGAAGTGGTTGAATTTTTGGAACGGAAATAGAACCTTAAAGGGTTTTAAGATCCTTAATGGTCTTAAAGGCAATATCAACCTGTTCATCATTTACGATGATGGTAAATTCATTGGTGGTTGAAATGACCTCGTTTAGAACGATCCCCTCCCAAGCCAATCGTTGGAAAATAAAATAATAGATGCCGGGAACGGAAACATTCTCCGCTGGAAGCTTAACCGTAATGGAAGAAAGGTTGTTCGCCTTTTGTGTACATTTTTCTCCTTTGAACAAACTATCAACAGTCCTATCCATAATATTACTGATGACAATATTTATTTCATTTACTCCTCTTGATGACGTATAGAAAACATCCTGATTGGAATGTATCTCCTCCAAAAGTTTAGCTTGTTGGGTTAGAATAGTATCCGAAGCCAAAAACGTATAATCGGTCAACGAGGAACGTACCGTAATTTCGCCGATATTTTTTAAAACCTTGATAATTTTATGGGTGGCCCTAAACTCAAGGTCATCGGACAATCGTTTCAAGGCCATGACAATGGCCCCATTACGAATATCCTTCCCCAATTGCTCTTCAATCTCGGGTTTAACGATTCTAGAAAGTGACGTTAGGTTTATTATACCTTGCGCCAGCGCACTTTGAAGAAATGGTTTCTTTTTGATATACTGCTCAACTACGGACGATATTGTTTTCATGACGGAATAAATATTGGCAAATATAACATATTGTTACAAATAAAACAAATTGTGCCAATTTAAATCTAGAAATGATAAAATGCGCTTTCCAAATGTTCAATCTCAAATACTTTTTTGTTCTTAAGAATAGTGATGACATCAAAGCGAACCTCAACGTCCAAATCACGTTCCGTTACATAGTGATCTGCCCCAAGCACCAGTAACCCGATTTTCTTCTTGGTGATGGTCTCCGCAATATTCTCAACGAAATCGGTACTCCTTGATCGCACTTCAATGATTGCCAGAGTATTATCGATCTGGGCAATGATATCGATTTCGGCTTTGAGATACCTATAGTTCCTATACTTTATAGAATAACCCTTTTTCAATAAAAAATCGACGGCAATCTGTTCACCTTCCTTGCCAAACTCATTATGTCTTCCCATATCCTTTTCCTTTTTGTTACCAAAAACACTGCATTTCATCGAAAAAATATGACATTCATCGTATATTTCAAACATATCACCGTTATTTGGAATGCATAACAACGAAAATACTTGGATTTACATAATATCCAATTGGTTTAGCCGTTAAGAATCTGCCCCCTACGCACATGAACGTTCTTAAAGCCTAAAATTACTATGGAATACTTCGTTAATTGTAATACCTCTACATTAGCGCCGTACACAACTCCCTTGGATAAATACAGGGTAGCGCATTTGTACAGAAGACTAGGGTTTAGTGCCTCAGTCGAAACTATTGATCAAGCCGTTGGACAATCGGCCGGTGCTTTGGTAGACTCACTTGTTAACCAAGCCATTAACATGGCACCGACCCCGGCACCTACATGGGCGGATTGGAACAATAGCAATTATCCTGCTGATGACGATGCAGCCGGCCAACTACGCAGGGCTCAAATAGACGAATGGAAATTGACCTATACGAATGCCATGCTCAACAACAACTTAAGAGATCGATTAAGTTTCTTTTGGAGCAACCATTTCGTAACCCAACTATCAGTTTACAACTGTAGTTCCTTTCTATATCATTATATCAATTGCCTGCAACGCAATTCCATCGGGAATTTCAAGACCTTCGTTAGTGAGATCGGATTGACCGAGGCCATGCTCTATTATTTGGATGGCGTATATAATAATGGTAACAACCCGAATGAGAACTATGGAAGGGAATTATACGAACTTTTTGCCCTAGGTGATGGTAACGGATATACAGAAGAAGATATAATCGAAACTGCCAAGGCCCTTACAGGCTACGTTGAACGTGGGGAAATTGGCTGTGAACCGGTAACTTTCGATCCAACTAAATTCGATGCTGGGAGCAAGACCATTTTTGGGCAAACCGGCAATTGGGGTTATGATGATGTCGTTGATATCCTCTTTGAACAACGCGGTGCGCAACTGTCCGATTTTATTTGCCGTAAACTTTATGAATTTTTCGTGCACCCCGATTCTAGGGATGAATCTAACAATGCCCAGATTATTATCGACGGCATGGCTGCCACTTTCATGGCAAACGATTATGAAATTGCACCGGTCTTATCGCAACTGTTCAAAAGTCAACACTTTTTTGATGATGAGGCCATTGGGGTAATCATAAAGAGTCCGTTCGATGTTTATTTGAACTTTATAAACGAAACCAGTTTTTCTTATTCTGACACCACTATAGCAAGTATGATCAACTATAGTGATCTATTGGGACAAACATTGTTCAACCCTGTTGAGGTTGAGGGATGGCAACGCAATAGAACTTGGATAAATACCAATTTTATGATCGGTCGTTGGCTTACAATGGAAACCATTATCGATGGTCTGTACCAAGACAACCCCGACCAATTCAGGACATTTGCGACCGACGCAGTTGGTACGGCCAATAGTGGCACGAGCAATCCAGAAATTGTAGTGAGGGCCATCGTAGAAAAGATAGCCCCCAAAGGCATGTATACAAATGAAGAATTCAATAATGCAGTCTCTGCATTTACTATTTCAGAAATTCCCATGTCTTATTACAGTCCTGATTTCTATGAGGGTGGAACATCACAATGGTCTTTGAATATATATCCATCCGTTCCTTCACAAGTACACTTGTTATTGCGCCATCTATCAAGACAACCAGAATTTCAACTTAAATAAACCTACGACTATGTGCGATACCCACGATAAAACCCCATATAAAGGCCTTCAACATGACGGCCATGACCAAGAACATAAAGCCTGGAGCAGACGTTCCTTTTTACAGGCATTGGGAATAGCCGGATCTGGTTCAATGCTATTAGGATCACAAATGTTAACGGCCTCGGCCCCATCTCCATTGACTGCAGCTATCGCCGCTGCCGAAACAGATAATATCCTTATTCTAATCAGGTTGAACGGTGGTAATGACGGACTTAGTACCGTAGTTCCGATCAATCAATATGACTCCTATGCCAATGCAAGGCCCAATATCTATATTCCTGAAAGTAAGATATTAAAGCTTACCGATGATTTCGGGGTACCTTCCTATATGAAATCTTTGGAACCCATGTGGGGCGACGGACAGTTTAAGGCGGTGCACGGAGTAGGCTATGAAGGCCAGAGTCTTTCCCACTTTACCGGAACCGACATCTTTGGAAGTACCGATATCAACACTACTGGGTTCTCTGGAGAGGATACCGGTTGGATGGGTAGGCATTTTGAACATTTATATCCTGATTATCTATCTGATTTCCCTGGAAGCAGACCAACTGATGGTCCTGCTGCATTACAAGTAGGAAACTATGGTAGTCTTGTTTTTGAAGGAGAGGAAACCAACTATGCCTTTGTTACCAATAACGTTGATCAATTACAACAAATAGCGGAAACTGGTCTGCAATATTCGGTAGACGACGCCCTCTTCGATGAATGTATGTATTCCGATCAAATTAGATTTTTAAGAGGCGTATCGAATGTAACCAATGAATATGCCGGAATAATACATGATGCATATATGCGCGGCCAAAACCAAGTAGAGTACCAAGACAACGGTTTCGCCAAACAATTGGCCATTTTAGCACGATTGATCAAAGGTAATTTAGGCACCAAGGTATATATGATATCCATGGGCGGTTTTGATACCCATGGCAACCAACCATTGGCCCACGAACGTTTAATGACCAATTTATCCGTGGCCATTGACAATTTTTATGATGATATTGCCTTTACACAACAAGACGATAAGGTATTGAGTATGACTTTTTCTGAATTCGGAAGACGAATTTTTGAAAATGGCTCAAATGGTACTGACCACGGTAAGGCCGCACCTACCCTTTTCTTCGGTTCAGGGTTGAACGGTAGTGCCTTTGTAGGGGACCACCCGACTTTGGACAATCCGGATGGGCGAGGCAACTTGGAATATACGATGGACTTCAGAGATTTATATGCTACAGTATTGGCCGAATGGATGTGCGTAGATATACCCTTGGTGGAACAACATTTATTAAACCACCCTTATGCACCGGTAAACCTAGGATTCAACTGTAGTGGCATCGATTTTCCCGATATTGTATACAGTGATGGTGAACCTACATTACCTACAACGGAACCTACTCCGGAAACACCATTTGACCCTGAATTGTTGGATGCTATAGTTCATAAACCATTTTATCCTACGGATAGTACACCCCATATCTATTTGGAGATGCCTTTTAGTGCCCATGTAGATATTCAATTGTATAATATTCTAGGGCAAAATGTAGGTACGGTCTTCAACGAAATGATGTTTGAAGGGTCTACCGAGATAAATATCCGTGAACGAATGCCAAGTCATTTATCCACTGGAAAATATATTTATCGCATTAATGTACAGAACCAGAAAATGAGTAAATCAGTAATGGTTGCTTAACAACCCCCACTTCTGGAAGAGCCTCCGACAGCATCAGCAATGATAGTTCGGGGGCTCTCCTTTTTTACCGAAACCTAGGCTGCACCGAGCAAAATCTGTATTTTTGAGGCTTAATTTTGAAAGTCAATGGCAGTGAACGAAAAAAGCCCAGCAAGATATACGATTACCGCAGCGTTACCCTACACCAATGGCCCCATCCATATTGGGCATTTGGCAGGTGTGTATGTGCCCGCGGACATCTATGCAAGATACCAACGACTACAAGGCAAGGATGTCGCCTTTGTTTGTGGGAGTGATGAACATGGGGTGGCCATTTCAATGAAAGCGAAGAAAGAAGGGGTTACGCCAAAGGATGTCATCGATAAATACCACGCCATCATCAAAAAATCCTTCTTGGATTTTGGGATAACATTTGACAATTACTCAAGGACTTCCGCCGAAATACACCATAAAACCGCTTCTGATTTTTTCGTAAAATTGTACGAACAAGGCGATTTTATCGAGGAAACCACAGCACAATTATATGACGAGGAAGCCAAACAGTTTTTGGCCGATCGTTTTGTCGTGGGCACTTGTCCCAAATGCGGTCATGAAGAGGCGTATGGCGACCAATGTGAGAATTGTGGATCCACCTTGAACGCTACCGATTTGATCAACCCGAAATCAACCATTTCAGGAGCCGTCCCAACCTTAAAAGAAACCAAACACTGGTTTTTACCGCTAGATAGGTATGAGGGTTTTTTGAAAGAATGGATTCTCGATGGACATAAAAACGATTGGAAACCCAATGTGTATGGGCAATGTAAATCCTGGATAGATGACGGATTAAAACCAAGGGCCGTAACTCGGGATTTGGATTGGGGTATTCCCGTACCCGTAAAAGGTGGAGAGGGCAAAGTACTCTATGTTTGGTTCGATGCCCCAATTGGCTATATTTCCTCTACCAAGGAATGGGCCGAACGTGAAGGAAAGGATTGGGAACCCTATTGGAAA
>NZ_JBATHS010000103.1:0-11001 GCF_049667165.1 Maribacter sp. | reverse complement strand
GGGTCTCACCCTGAATGAAGAAGAACTTAAAAAGGTGACACAACGCATTATTGAACTGGGCGACAAAAAGGAACGTGTTACCAAAGAAGATCTGCCGTATATCATTTCCGATGTATTGAACAGTGGAGGATACCAGCAAAAGGTATTTGTTAAATCTTATGTACTTACCCACGCCAAAGGATTGAAACCCTCAACGACGGTGGCTGTGGAAATCAATGGCGAACTGCATGAGGCCCATGCCCAAGGAGACGGTCAATATGATGCCTTTATGAATGCTTTACGCAAGATCTATAAATCGAAAAAACAAGAGTTCCCTAAACTTACTGATTATGCCGTACGCATTCCTCCGGGAAGTAATTCGGATGCCCTTTGTGAAACCATTATCTCTTGGGATAATCACGGAAAAGAATTCATTACCCGTGGTTTGGATTCAGATCAGACCGTATCGGCCATAAAAGCTACTGAAAAAATGTTGAATATTATCTAAAAAGTGTCAAGAACCTAGAGACTAGAACCAAGACAAATAGAATTCACCCTTTGAAGGGGGTTCAGGGGGATGTTCTCCCCAGTAAAATTGCAAAGCAAATAACATACAATGAAATTAAACATAGCCCTTTTAGCAGGAGACGGAATAGGACCTGAAGTCATCGATCAAGCCGTCAAAGTATCTAATGCCATCGCCAAAAAATTCAACCATGAAATCAACTGGAAACCCGCATTGACAGGAGCTGCGGCCATTGATGCCGTTGGGGAACCCTATCCCGATGAAACCCATGAAATCTGTGCAAATGCCGATGCGGTATTGTTCGGTGCCATTGGTCATCCACGATTCGACAACGATCCCTCGGCCAAAGTAAGACCAGAACAAGGTTTGTTGAAAATGCGACAAAAATTAGGGCTGTTCGCCAATGTACGTCCGACCTTTACCTTTCCTTCCTTAATAGACAAATCACCTTTAAAAAGGGAGCGCATCGAAGGAACCGATTTGATCATCCTTCGTGAATTGACCGGTGGGATCTATTTTGGGGAACGAGGAAGAAAAGATGGAGGTGACACGGCTTTTGATACCATGACCTACCAACGGTTCGAAATTCAACGCTTGGCCAAAAAAGGGTTTGAAATGGCCATGAAACGGTCAAAAAAATTATGTTGTGTTGACAAGGCCAATGTATTGGAATCTTCCCGATTATGGCGAGAGACCGTACAGGCGATGGAAAAGGACTATCCTGAAGTGGAGGTGTCCTATGAATTCGTAGATGCGGTCGCCATGCGATTGGTACAATGGCCCAAAGCCTATGACGTAATGATCACCGCCAACCTATTTGGGGACATCCTGACCGATGAGGCTTCTGTAATCTCTGGTTCGATGGGCTTGATGCCCTCTTCCTCTGTCGGGAGCAAGGTGTCTTTGTATGAACCCATACATGGGTCGTACCCACAAGCCGCAGGAAAAGACATCGCAAACCCATTGGCCACTGTGCTATCGGCAGCCATGCTCTTTGAGGATATGAATCTGACCGATGAGGCCGAAGCGATTCGTGATGTTGTGAACAAATCCTTGGCAGAAGGAATTGTTACCGAAGACCTCGCAGAGAATGCAAAAGCCTATAAGACCAGTGAAGTTGGGGATTGGTTGGCTGCAAATATTTAAACAGAAGACCCTGTCAGTTCGAGCCTTTCGACTGCGCTCAAGACAGGCTATGTCGAGAACTATATTAAGTATTTCCAAAAATCTAAATTAGAAAAAGCCCTGACCATATCGTTAGGGCTTTTTCATTTGTAGTACCTTGACTCAACTTTGAATAATCCCACTCCTTCTTGAATCCAAACTGAAAATCCTCGAACTTCGATATCAAAGTTGAATGTGTTTTATCATCGGATGTTATAAATCAGATGTACTGAGCCCATCGAAGTATTCAAACGATCAATGCCTGAACGTTAGCTGCAAATGTCACGCAACAAAAACCGCAATTACACATCCAACGTCTTAACAACTTGGCTGATGCCGTCGTATTTTTTTCTTAAATAAAGTATATTTGAACTTTAAGTATTCCATATCATGAATTCAAATATTAAGTCCTGTTTTCGATACATTTTACTAGTTTCTTTATGTGCATCATTATTTTTATCATGTGGACAGAAACCTGATAAAACCATTGAAATCAGGGGTATTTATGGAAATCCCAAACCTTTTTGGGATAAAGACATCAAGCTCAATACACTTGGGATCAATGCAATTTTTGTCCATAGCGGGTCTATTACCCATGATATGGTCAATAGGGCCAGGTCTGAGGAATCAATGGTATTTGCTGAATTTGCCACCTTAAATGGTACGAATTATGTCGAAAACCACCCCGAAGCCTGGGCGATCAATGATAAAGGTGAAAAAGTGCAACCTGCAGCATGGTTTATGGGGGTTTGTCCTACTGAACCCGGTTTCCGTCAATATCGTTTTGACGAGCTGCGGGATTTATTGATGAAGTATGACCTGAATGGTATATGGATGGACTATGTACATTGGCATGCACAGTTTGAAGAACCTGAACCCATCTTGCCTGAAACATGCTTCTGCGACCATTGTCTTCATGATTTTTCAGAATATGCCAATATCGAAATTCCGGATGGAGCCACCTCAATGAAGGCACTGTGGATACTGAATAACCATGATAAATCATGGCGCGATTGGCGATGTAAGGTGATTTACGATTGGACCTATGAAATAAAAAGCATTATCAGGGAACTCAAACCAGAGGTTCTACTTGGTCTTTATCATTGTCCATGGACTGACCATGAATTCGATGGTGCAAGACGTCGCATATTGGGTCTGGACTATGATCTATTAAAAGAAACCATAGATGTTTTTTCTCCTATGGTCTATCATGAAAGAATGGGTAGAGAGCCCAATTGGGTAAAAGAGAATATACACTGGTTGAGTGATCGCCTGAATATCGAAGAAGCTACCTATCCAAAAATATGGCCTATCGTTCAAGCACATAATAGCCCAGGTATCATTTCCAGTGCCGAATTTGAAACTGTTATGAAAGGTGCCCTGGCAGGGAAATCTACCGGAGTGATGATGTTCACTACTTCTGCAGTGGCTGAAGATGAAGGTAAAATAGAAGTGATGAAAAACATGTATACCAAACCATTGGGAAAATCTGCCAAGTAGAATTTACAAGTATCATAAACACTTACTTTGCTCACTTGAATCAATAGCGAAATTCGTTATAGGTCGATATAAATCTCTTGTACAATAGCATATACATCCGGAATGACGGTTTGAGCAAGTCTGGAATTCCCATTTAACAAGATACAAAGACCGATATCGGCTTCTGGAAAGAGTGCGATCTCGTTTCTGTAATTATTGACACTTCCACCATGGTGGTACATGGTCTTCGTTTCTTTGGAACCAGCTTCATTAAATTCATGTATGCGCCATCCAAAAGCATAATACGAATGTTGATGGCCCGGCCAACGTTGGTAGTATTTGTTATTGTATCCGATTTCAATAAAAGGGTTGAAGGCTTTTTGAATGGTACCTGAAGCTAATACCTCTGGGCGGTGGCCCAATAAGAACCGCATCCACTTGGCCATATCCAAAGAACTCGCATTGATACCCCCGGCCACTACAGCATTGTAATAGTGGTCCGTTAAGGGTAGGCTTTTCCATCCATTTTTTCTTCTGGCATGGGGCATGGCCACATTTTGTGATTCTGTTAAGGCATGATGTTCCATAGAAATGGTGGACATGCCCAAAGGCTTAAAGAACCTCTCGGTCAACAAATTTTTGATGTCTTTTCCGGTCACGGATTGCATCACTTCTTGGCTGAGCGAAAACATCGCATTTTGGTAGCTATACATTGTTCCCGGTTCACTGATGGGCGTAACTTCATGAAATCGTCGTGCTATGGTGCTTATCGGTAGCCCGGCCTCTACCAAATTGGTAAAACTGTGGTACGGAGTACCCGAACTGTGCGATAAAATATGGGAGAGTTTAACGTTTTGGGTGTTTAGACTATCACCAAACTGGAACCCGGGAATGTAATCGACCACTCTATCGTTCCAATCCAATAGGCCATCAGCTTGTAAACTGGCCGATAATACGCCAGCAAATCCTTTTGAAAGGGATCCCAATCGAAATATGGTCTTTCCGTCAACTTTAGCCTTCCCATCAGTACTTCGTTTTCCAAATCCTTCAAAAATCAAAATGGAATCGCCTTGTACGATGCTTACCCCCGCCCCTACGATATCCCCCGCAGCGATGGCATTGTCGAAATACTTTTTTAAGGCAACCGTTAACTCTTTCTTGCGTAATTGATAGCGATGAACAGCTTCATAATCGACCCTGTCTATTTTCAACTCGCTAATAGCACGGGGTTCCTTTACATGAACCATATCATTTGCCCAACCCTTAATGATTAGGAATAAAAGTGTAATCACCAGGAATATAGATCCCATTAAAATCTTAAATCGTATCACAACTAGAAATAGATCGGATTTGGTTGTACCCCCTATATTGAACGAGGCTTATATTACAAACTACCAAATACCCCTGTTTATTGTGGCAAATGCCAAAAACATCCTAAGTTTTAAGCTCGGAATTTTTGGTGTCAAAAGTCAATAGCGATAGAACTTATAATATATAATCCGTACTCACGAAATTGGAAAGTTTGGCTTCCAATAATTTTTCGATAATCTCGGTATTCAGCCCATTATCCTTAAAGGCCACAAAGGTCCTGATCGAGAACGAGCGTAAGGCATCATGCACACTCAAGGTCGATTGGGCGGAATCTTTTCTTCCAGTAAACGGATACACATCAGGTCCCCGTTGGCACGAACTGTTCAAATTGACACGACATACCAAATTCACCAAAGTATCGATCAATGGGGCCACCGCATAGACATCCTTACCGAATAAACTCACTTGTTGTCCATAATTACTTTCGGCCATATCATTCAAAGGTTCCTCAATATCACTAAAAGGTACGATAGGGATCACCGGCCCGAATTGCTCTTCCTGATACACCCGCATATCTTTGGTCACCGGATATAAAACAGCGGGCCAAATATAATTATCAAAGCGTTTTCCTCCCTTTTTATTCAATATTTTGGCGCCTTTGGCCAGGGCATCATCAATCAATTCCTGAATATAATCCGACTTATCGGGCTCTGGCAATGGGGTCAGTTTAACCCCTTTTTCCCATGGATTTCCAAATTTCAAGGCATCGACACGCTCGGCAAATTGGCTATTGAAACCATCCACAATGTTTTCGTGCGCATAGATTACCTTGAGAGCCGTGCAACGCTGTCCGTTAAAGGACAAGGTACCTGCCAAACATTCCTCAACGGTCAATGCAAGATCCGCGTCGGGCAATATGATGGCTGGGTTTTTCGCTTCCAATCCCAATACAAGTCGTAGCCGGTTGCTCTTAGGGTGCTGGTTCATAAGAGCATTGGCCGATTTGCTATTTCCTATCAAAGCCAAGACATCTACTTTTCCGGTTTGCATAATGGGGGCGGCCACCGCCCTACCCCGACCAAATAGAATATTTACCACTCCTTTCGGAAAACTGCTCTTAAAAGCCTCGATAAGGGGGGTAATCAATAATACCCCATGCTTAGCCGGTTTGAAAATAGTAGTATTCCCCATAATAATGGCAGGAATCAACAAGGCAAAGGTCTCATTTAATGGGTAATTATAGGGACCTAGGCATAATACAACCCCTAACGGGCCCCTTTTGACATGGGCATATACCCCGTCATTTTTTTGAAATTTGGCCGCATCGCGATCCATTTGTTTATAATCCTCGATGGTATCATAGATATATTCCACGGTACGATCAAATTCCTTTTCTGAATCGGGCAAGGATTTGCCAATCTCCCACATCAATAATTTAACGATTTCCTCCCGCTTCGTTTTCATCTTCTCCACAAATACCTCCATACAGCCTATTCGGTCTTTTACCAACATGGTCGGCCATGCCCCTTGGCCCCTGTTATATGCCCCTGTGGCTGCATCCAAGGCTTCAAGGGCTTCCTTTTCACCCATATCAGGAATGCTTCCCAATAAGGTTGGTGCGTAGGTGTCGGTGCTCGAAATGGCAGAAAATACTTTAGAAGTGGCGCCTGTCCATTCCCTTAATTCCCCATTGACCAGATAGGTCGTTTGATTCAAGGTTTCTGAAATTTGATATGTAGCTGGTATGGCCATAATGTTTTTTTTAAATTCAATTTTTGTTCACTTACAAAATTAGATGATCTTTATAGATATACCGAGAAAGAAAAGCGAAAGAAGCCGAAGTGTGGGTTTTTATACTAAATACTCCCTGAAATGTGACATCGTTAAATCAGATATTGAAACAGATCAGGTTTGTCATTCAGGTATTCCCCATAAAAATTATTAGCCTTCATCCGCGCTATCAAAGGTTCCAGATCGGCCGGACTTTTCAACTCGATTCCAACGATGGCCGGGGCATTCTCTTTGCTCGACTTTTTCGAATATTCAAAATGCGTAATGTCATCCTCCGGTCCCAAAATATCGGCTACGAACTCTTTCAAAGCCCCAGGACGTTGAGGAAAACGAATGATAAAATAATGTTTCAGCTTACCATATAACAGCGCCCTCTCCTTTATCTCGGCGGTACGGGTAATGTCATTATTGCTTCCGCTAACGATGCAAACCACATTTTTGCCCTTTATGGTCTCGGCATAGGCATCCAAGGCCGAAATGGTCAATGCACCTGCGGGTTCGACCACAATGGCATCACGATTGTAAAGATCTAAAATCGTCTGACAGACCTTTCCTTCGGGAACGGTACATACTTCGTGTAAATATTTTTGACAAATTGCAAAAGTCAAATCGCCTACGCGCTGAACGGCGGCACCATCAATGAATTTATCAATGGACTCTAAACGGGTATTCTCCCCTCTTTCGATGGAAGATTTCATGGAGGGTGCCCCTTCGGGCTCAACCCCAATAATATTAGTAGTCGGGGATAACATATTAAAAACTGCACATAACCCTGAGGCGAGTCCACCTCCGCCAATGGCAACAAACAAATAATCTATGGGGGCATCGGTTTGCTCCAATAGTTCCAACCCAATGGTAGCCTGGCCTTCAATGACCTTTTCATCATCAAAAGCATGTACGAATGTTTTACCTTGTTCCCTACAAAATTGCAATGCGGCCTTGGATGCATCATCGTAAGTATCCCCTTCCAGCATTATAGTGACCGTATCGCCCCCGAACATTTTGGTCTGCTCTATCTTTTGTTTTGAGGTGACCGATGGCATATAAATGGTGCCCTTGATGCCCAAATGATGGCAAGCGAACGCCACCCCTTGGGCATGGTTGCCAGCACTGGCACAAACAACCCCGCGAGATCGTTCTTCCTGGGTAAGGGAACTAATCTTGTTAAAGGCCCCACGGATTTTATAGGATCGTACCCGATGTAGGTCCTCCCTTTTTAAAAGGATGTTTGCCCCATACTGTTTGGAAAGGCGAATGCTTTGATCCAACGGGGTAACGCGTGCCACCTCACGTATTGTGAGCTCAGCCGCCTTAATATCCTCTAATTTTGGAAAATAGGTCATGTTCAAAGATAAAAAGACCCACCAGGTATAGAAAACCTGGTAGGTCTAAATACGTATCAATTATTTAATATAGAATTATACAATTGGTTTCATTGCGGTCATTGACGCACGTAAACGCGCCCCCACAACCTCTACCGGATGGTCCCTTAGTGCTTTGTTAACAGTAATGAGCTTGGCATTGTCAACTCCATTATCCTTGCCTTCGCCAAAATGCTTTCCGATTACATCGGTTTCGATACCTTTCATAAAATCGGCCAATAAAGGCTTACAGGCATGATCGAACAAATAACAGCCATATTCAGCCGTGTCCGAAATTACCCGGTTCATTTCAAACAATTTTTTTCGGGCGATGGTATTGGCAATCAATGGGGTTTCATGCAAGGACTCATAATAGGCCGATTCGCCTATGATCCCCGATTCTGTCATCGATTCATAGGCCAACTCCACCCCGGCTCGGACCAAGGCTACCATTAAGACACCGTTGTCGTAAAACTCTTGTTCACTTATCTTCATAGCGCCTGCGGGCGTCTTTTCAAAAGCGGTTTCCCCGGTTTCGGCCCTCCATGTTAAAAGATTCTTATCATCATTGGCCCAATCTTCCATCATGGTCTTGGAGAAATGACCACTCATGATATCGTCCATGTGCTTATGGAATAAGGGACGCATGATATTCTTTAATTCCTCGGACAGTTCAAAGGCCTTGATCTTGGCGGGGTTCGATAAACGATCCATCATATTGGTAATTCCCCCATATTTCAATCCTTCGGTAACGGTTTCCCAACCATATTGGATCAATTTGGAGGCATAGCCCGCATCGATTCCTTTTTCTATCATCTTGTCAAAACAAAGTATGGAGCCTGTTTGTAGCAATCCACATAAAATGGTTTGTTCTCCCATTAAATCTGACTTAACTTCGGCAACAAAGGAAGATTCCAAAACACCGGCTTTGTGACCACCGGTGCCTGCTGCGTACGCTTTTGCCTGTTCCAAGCCTTTTCCTTGAGGGTCATTGTCTGGGTGCACCGCAATCAATGTAGGTACCCCAAATCCTCTTTTATACTCTTCACGTACCTCAGAACCTGGACTTTTCGGAGCTACCATGATTACAGTTAGATCCTTTCGGATCTGCATTCCTTCCTCCACGATATTGAAACCGTGGGAATAGGATAATGTTGCCCCTTTTTTCATCAAAGGCATTACGGCACTGACTACATGGGTATGTTGTTTGTCCGGGGTAAGGTTTATTACTAAATCCGCAGAAGGCACCAACTCCTCGTACCTTCCGACGGTAAAACCATTCTCAGATGCATTTATAAAGGATTGTCTCTTTTCCTTGATTGCCGCTTCACGAAGGGTATAGGAAATATCAAGACCGGAATCCCTCATATTCAATCCTTGGTTAAGGCCTTGTGCCCCACAACCGACAATTACTATTTTTTTACCTTTTAAAGCCGTTACACCATCGGAAAACTCACTGGAATCCATGAACCTACATTTTCCCAGTTGTGTCAATTGATCCCGTAATGATAGTGTATTGAAATAATTTGTCATTTTATATTCTCGTTTTTAACCCCAATTGCCTGGAGATTGATTATTTATCTTGATAAAAGTTGTTTAGTAGTGCACTGATGGGCATCTCGGACTTGGAGACAGCTATTCTTCCTGAACGTACAAATTGCATAATGCCATAAGGTTCGAATGCATCGTGCATCTCATCGATCTCGTGCCTACGTCCGGTTTTTGCCAAAACGAAAAAGTCACGGGAAACGGTCACAATCTGAGAATTGCTTTCCTTGATGATATTCTGTATTTGGCGCTCATCGAAAAGTAAGTGCGATGCGATCTTAAAAATTGCGGATTCCTGATAGATGATCTCATCATCATCATGATAGAAGGCTTTGATCACCTCAACCTGCTTTTCAATCTGTTGGACTATTTTTCGTGTCCAATCTTCAGTTGTATTGACTACTATAGTGAATTTGGAGACATTTTCAATTTCCGATTTTGATACATTCAAACTCTCTATATTGATATGTCGCTTTAAGAATATCCCTGATATCCTATTCAGCAATCCCACATTATTTTCGGCATAGACCGAAATTGTAAACCATTGTTTTTCCATAAGTCCTCCTCCCTTGTCCATTCAAAATTGAAAGAACCTTTTTTGGGCTGATTTAATTAGTAATTCTATTTTCTACCGTTATTTTAACCTTATATCGGATACAGAAGCCCCTGACGGAATCATTGGAAAAACATTATCTTCTTTTTCCACTTTCACTTCAAGGAAATAGGCGTCCTTAGAGGCAAGCATTTCAGCCACTGTGGCTTTTAAATCCTTACGTTCGGTTACCCTTTTGGCCTTGATGTCGTACCCTTCCGCTATTTTGACAAAATCAGGATTGCTCATGACCGTCGAGGCATATCTACTTTCAAAGAAAAGTTCCTGCCATTGCCGTACCATGCCTAAATGATCGTTATTCAATACCACGATTTTAACCGGGGTCTTGTTTTGGAAGATAGTTCCCAATTCCTGTATGGTCATTTGATAGCCCCCATCACCGATAATCGCAATGACTTCCCTGTCCATGGCGCCCATTTTGGCACCGATGGCGGCTGGTAGGGCAAACCCCATAGTACCCAAACCTCCTGATGTAATGCTGCTTTTGGATTGTTTGAACTTTGAGTACCTGCAGGCAATCATCTGATGTTGACCAACATCACTGACGATTACCGCTTTATGTTCGGAAACCGCATTGATCTCATTGATGACCTCCGCCATCGTAAGACCTCCTTTGGTAGGATGCAGTTCATTTTTTATTACTGCATCGAACTCAATTTCATATTTTTTCTTGAATTCATTATGCCAGGCTTCGTGCTTGTTTTCTTTGATCTTGGGCAATAGCATGCCTAATGTCTCCTTTGAATTTCCCAATACGGCAACATCAGCGGTCACATTTTTATTGACCTCTGCAGGATCAATTTCAAAATGAATGACTTTTGCCTGCTTGGCATAGGTGTCCAAACTGCCTGTTACTCGGTCATCGAATCGCATGCCTATGGCGATAAGCACATCACATTCATTAGTGAGCACATTCGGCCCATAATTACCGTGCATACCCACCATACCTACATTCAGAGGGTGGTCAGAATCCATTGCTGAAAGTCCCAGTATCGTCCAAGCAGCAGGGATTCCCGCTTTTTCGACCAATTTTTTCAACTCCTCTTCCGCATGTCCTAAAATAACACCCTGACCAAATACGATAAAAGGTTTTTTGGCCGAATTGATCAATTCAGCTGCGGCATCGATAGTAGATTGCTCAGGTGTTGGAACGGGCTTATAACTGCGTATACCCGTACAATGTTTATAGCTGAACTCCAATTCATCGAACTGGGCGTTTTTTGTAATAT
>NZ_JBATHS010000102.1:0-10869 GCF_049667165.1 Maribacter sp. | reverse complement strand
TGCAAAGAGATTCCAGCAAAAATAAATAATGAACCTCCCATTGGGACCACTACCATTGATTCGGCTAAAATCGATAAGGTCATTGAGAAGAAATTCAGGACATTTGAAGGATTGGCAGACACCACTTTCGTTCGACTGGCAGATTTTAGCGATGGTTTTGCCTATGATATGAGGTATGCGACCCCAAATAATTTTCTAAAGGCCAAAGTGTACGATTGTCCCGAATGTTATATGCGTGTCAAAACGGCAAAAGCCCTATTAAAGGCAAATGACGAGTTCAAGGCCAAAGGTGTCAAAATAAAATTCTTTGATTGTTATCGACCCAATTCCGTACAATACAAAATGTGGGAGATCGTCCCAAATCCGCAATACGTGGCAAATCCCGTAAAAGGTTCCATACATAACAAAGGTGGAGCTGTCGATATCTCCTTGGTTACCCTTGATGGTAAATCTTTGGATATGGGAACTGATTTTGATTTTTTTGGAAAAAAGGCCTATCATGATAATATGGATCTGCCCCAAAATATTTTGGATAATAGAAAGCTTCTAAAAGAAACCATGGAGAAACATGGATTTTGGTCCATTCGTACCGAGTGGTGGCATTATAACCTGTCCGCTGGCTCCAATGACAAAGTAGCTGATTTTAAATGGGAATGTGATACACTAAAATAATTACGTCATGAAATATGTACAATTGCTTGTTTTATTCTTTTTATTCAGTCAAGTGAGAGCCCAGGATACCATCATACCCCTATGGCCGAAAGGAAAAATCCCGAATAGGATAGCATCGGACGAAAAAGAAACACACAAAACGGACGGCATCCTCAGAATTGAAAAGGTACAAGAACCGACTTTGGAAGTCTATCTTCCCGCAGAAAATAATGCCACTGGCCGTGCGGTAGTCATCTTTCCTGGAGGCGGGTATCGAATATTGGCATATGATTGGGAGGGTACCGATATCGCCAAGTTTTTAAATGGAAAGGGTATTGCCGGAATCGTGGTAAAATATCGTCTTCCTTCCGATGCTTCCCAAACGGATAAGCATAATGTACCTCTGATCGATGCGCAAAGGGCCCTTCGAATGGTGCGTAGTAAAGCTGTCGATTATCACATTGACCCGAACAAAATCGGTATTATAGGATTTTCCGCGGGGGGGCATTTGGCTTCCACCTTGGGTACACATTTTAACGAAAAGGTCTATGAACCGATTGATGAAGTAGATACAGTTAGTGCCCGGCCAGACTTTATGGTGCTGGGGTATCCGGTCATCACTTTTAGTGATAAAACGCATCAGGGTTCAAGAATGTTCTTATTGGGGGATTATCCAAAATCCGAACTGGTGGAACACTTTTCCAATGAAAGACAGGTTACCGAGAATACACCTCCTACCTTTATATTTCATGCCACCGATGATGGGGCAGTACCTGTTGAGAATAGTTTGATGTTTTATAAAGCCTTGAAAGATAAAGGGGTTTCGGCAACTATGCACATATATCCCAAAGGCGGACATGGCTTTTCCTTGGCGCGTAAGGACAAACATTTGAGGGGCTGGACAGAACGGATGTTTGAATGGATGGAAAGTATGGACTAGCCTAAAAAGATTTCTATAAAACATACAAGTTAATATCCATAACTTTTATATTTTTGCAATCCTATTTCGGGATGTGGCGCAGTTCCCGCTGAGGAGCGGGACAGGCCCGGTAGCATATCCCGCCGTTGGCGGGATGGTCGCAAGAAGGAATGAAATATGTCGTTTATATATTGTTTAGTGAAAGATTAGACCGATATTATTGCGGGCAGACCAACAATCTTGAAAAGCGACTTGCCGCTCATAATAAGGGAGGCAGAAAATATACATCCAAGGGTATTCCTTGGATTTTGATACAGGTTTATGACTGCAATGGTCGGTCAGAGGCGGTAGTATTGGAAAGGAAGATAAAGCAGAGGGGTATTAAAAGATATCTCTCCGAGAATTAATATTTTCGGGATGTGGCGCAGTCCGGTAGCGCACACGGCTGGGGGCCGTGTGGTCGCAGGTTCAAATCCTGTCATCCCGACCAAGCAGAAAAGTGATTTGCTATGGCAAATCACTTTTTTTTATTCAAGAAACGTCAAAAGCAGGGCTTTTGTAAGTGATTGGAATAAAAAAACAATGCGAAGCATTCACTTTTCTATTTGCAGTGAGGGTTCATTGGGATTATCCAAATCCCGAATTCGAGGTATTGAAAAAAACAATGCGAAGCGTTCACTTTTCTATTTGCAGTGAGGGTTTATTGGGATTATCCAAATCCTGGAATAAAGGGAATATAAAAAGGAATGTGCTTACCTATACCGTGCCTATAAAATCCCGCCGGTGTAATTGAAAACTTTGGTTTTGAACTCGTTAAAGTCCGTATAAAATTCCTCAAAACGATCTTTTAATGCTTTATGGTTCTCCAAGTAATAAGTGTCGCAAGAAATATCCTCGCACTCCAAAATACCACTTAACTTTGATTCATATTCATTTACTTCTTTCTTCAGTTTTTTCAATTCGCTTGCTATGGTTTCTGCTTCTTTATTAAGCTCTTGTAATCGTTCGAAAAGATTTGGTTTGGCTACCCTAAAAGCCTTGGAATTCAATAGCTTATCAATGAACAGGATATCATTTTCCTTATAGGTCAACATTGACTTCCACCGTACCGTGTCACCATGGAATTCTCTTAATATATCTTCGGCAGTATTATTCAAACTTAACATCTTGTTGTATTTTGGAAACTTGTCGGAAAAGTAGTCTAACTGATACAGTTGGAAATGATATTTATCAGTTTTTCTGTTTTTAACTTATTCTTGGGAATAAAACAAGGAAGGTATTGGCCTTCGCTTTTTACCTGTCTGGCACGCTTACGGTAGCTAAATTACAACAAAGGGTCAGCTAGGATTTTTAAATCCCATTAAAACGACATTCATTAAATTAAAGTAAACCATTGATATTAAATCGCCTACGATAGTGATCTATGAGAGCCTCTTAGTTCAGATAGGGAATAGGGCTGAATTTGAATACGAACTGCCATAATTTAATTTATTAATATCACGTATATTCAATGTAGATTATGATCTTTATCATGATTTCCTCAAAGGGGCTCTATTATATTTGATATATTATATATCCTAAAACAAAATGGTGCTCAATGAAAATAAATGCTGAGAAAATTAGGGAGTTGATCACTCAGATTGATGTCATTATTGTAGCAATACGAGAGGAAGAAACCGATGCCGAGTCTCTATTGGCAGCGATACATCCGGTGTATCACAAAAGTGCACGGAATTTAATCCACTATAATGCCTTTAGAAAATTCGATTTAAGGAGCACCCAAAAAAAGCTACAAAAATTAGGGGTGACCCGGCTTGCAAGAGCGGAGGGCCATTTGATGTCGAGCTTATTGAAAACAAGGTTCATCCTATACAGCTTATTGGGAGAACAGCCTCCATTAATTCCTAAGGCCATGTTGTCGATAAAAAATGGCAAAAGACAGTTGTCGAAACACACAAAAGAGCTATTAGGCTATCGTTCGAAAGGAAGAAGGGTTCGAATTATGGTCACTCAGCCAACCCAGGCTGCCCATGATTATCAAATGGTGTATGATTTGGTACAGAATGGGATGAACTGTGCCCGCATCAATTGTGCACATGACAATCCGGAAATTTGGTCAAAAATCATTGCAAATGTCAAGAAGGCCTCCAAGGCCTCAGGTAAAAAAGTAAAGATCACTATGGATTTGGCTGGGCCAAAAATCAGGACAGGCAATATTACGCCCGGCCCTAAAATTCGAAAATACACACCCGAACGCGATAAAATTGGAAATATCCTAAGCCCTGCATTGATTGTATTGGTCCCTGAAGTCATGGAAACCTCTAAACCGAATACTTTGGCTGTTGGCAGCGATTGGCTTCATAAATTGGCTTTGGGTGATACATTCACTTTTAAGGATACCAGGAACAAGAAACGTAAACTAAAAGTGGTACATGTAGGTGAACTAGAGGTTCAAGTGCATTGTTATAAAACCTCCTACATCAGTACAGGTACCACCATTCGCTGTGTGAATCGAGAACTCGATGACGGTATCGTTGGGGATCTTCCTGCTATCGAGCAGTCTATTTTACTTAGAACCGGTGATGTACTTACCATTACAAAACCGAATGTTTTAGGAACTACGCCAGTTTTTGATAAGGATGGAAATCTTATTGAACGCCCAACCATTCCGTGTTTACTCCCAGAGGTTTTTGATCGGGTCAAGGAAGGGGAAAGGATTTTATTCGATGATGGTAAAATCGAAGGTCGTATTGAGACCATCTTTCCCGATCATTTTGAGGTTCGAATCACTAGGGCATTGGAAAAAGGATCCAAGTTGAAGGCTGAAAAAGGAATCAACTTTCCCACGACAGACCTTGGTATCAGTGGACTTACCGCGAAAGACAAAATAGATATGGAATTCATTGCAAAAAATGCGGACGTGGTCAATTTTTCCTTTGTAAACTCCAAGGATGATGTTGAGGAGTTATTATCGGAATTGGAAAAGTTGGACGCCATCAATTCACTGAGTATCATACTGAAAATCGAGACTCGATATGCCTTTGACAACCTCGTGGAGATTCTTCTTGCTGCCATGAAGGTTAAATATATAGGTGTGATGATTGCCCGGGGGGACCTTGCGGTAGAAACAGGGTGGGATACGATTAGTAAGGTGCAGGAAGAAATATTGGCCTTATGTGGAGCAGCCCATGTTCCTGTGGTATGGGCTACCCAGGTTTTGGAAAGTTTCGCCAAAAAAGGATTGCCATCGAGGGCGGAGATTACTGATGCAACGGCTTCCCTAAAGGCTGAATGCGTTATGCTGAACAAGGGACCTTATATCAATGATGTACTACAATTGTTGAACAAGCTCTTATCGAATATGGAGCAGTTTCATGAAAAAAATGAACCCATGCTTCCAAGAATGGAAAAGTTATGAAGCACATACGTGATTCAAAATAAAAAGGGGCTGTATATGACAACAGCCCCTTTTATAATTAGTAGTGTTTCCCTCATTTGAAAACCATCAATAAGCGCCACCATGTTTTTGGCGGTATTGCTGCAATAGGCGCCGTTTAAATCCTTTCTCCGTTTTCAACAGTATGAAGGTTTTCTTGGCGGAAATCACTTTCTGTATTTCTTTGAGAAATTTTTGTTCAGCTTCATGTTTTTGATTTTCAATAGTCATGAGCGCTTGGAACAAGGCTTCGGATTCCTTATCCGATAAGGATTCCATATCCCTTAATTTTCCGTATATCTGAACGCGTTCCTTTTCCCTAAACGCATCCATTTGCGCATCATGTGCATTATAAATCGGCCAAAATGTCTGCGCTTCCGCAGTTGTCAAATCTAATTGTTCCGTGATATAAGCCACCTTAAGTGTTTTAATTTTTTCCCTATCGGGTTTGTGCTGGGCAAACATGTATGCCGAGGTCAGCAGTAAGAACACGACAGCCAGTATATTTTTATTGATTTTCATAATCTGTCAGGTTTAATTCTTCAATATGATCTATGTGATCGTCTAAATAATCAATGATGTTTTTATCCTCGAATTGATTTACCAGAACATCGGAGATTTCCAAATCATCCACAGGTATTATTTCCGCCAATTCGTAGGTCGATAACCCTAAATCGTTTTGATCGAAATAATCCTCAATCTCAGTTTTGGCCAAACTCTCGAAAGTTGGTTCTGCTGAACGGGTATAGACGATGCCTATCGTTAGGGATGTCACAGCGACAACGGCAGCCGCATAATATAGGTATTTACGCCAAGGATTAAGTGCGATTTCCTTTGGTTCGCCCAGACCCATTTTTGCGTGGAGCTGTGCATTCAAACCGTCAAAATAACGATCCGGCACCATGAAACCGTCCGATTTGGGCAATAAAGAATCGCTCTGGTTGTCTTTTGCAGTCAACATTCTTTGCAAAAGCCTATCGGTAAACCCTTCGAAGTATCCTTCGGGAGTTTTGAAATCTTTATTGTTATTTGTTGTTTTCATGTCTATACTTTGACTATCAATTGTTTAAAAGGTTTAATTCGCTTTTAAAAATGACTCCAATTTTTTAACCGCTAAATGGTACGATGCCTTTAAACCGCCTACCGAGGTGTTCAAGATTTCGGATATTTCTTCATATTTCATTTCCTGAAAATATTTCATATTGAAGACCAATTTTTGCTTTTCAGGCAATGTGGCAATGGCCTCTTGAAGTTTTAATTGAATTTCGTCCCCATCAAAATAGATATCCGCTTGTAAATTGCCTACTATTCTTTCTTGCAAATCAGGTTCACTAATGCCCAGTTTATTGGCTTTTTGTTTTAAAAATGTCAAGGCTTCATTGGTTGCGATTCGGTACATCCATGAGTACAATTTACTGTCCCCCTTGAACCCATCTATGTTTTTATATACTTTGATGAAGGTATTCTGCAACACGTCATCTGTATCATCATGGTTGACGACAATTCTTCGAATATGCCAATACAGCCTTTCTTTGTAGGTGTTTATCAACACTTCAAAGGCCTTGGCCTGGGTTTTAGGCTGTCTTAAATCGCTTAGTAATGAATCTTCGGCAATCAAATGATAAAGCTTATGTTTGGTATAGGACAAAAATAAATGGAAAAGGTTTAATCCTTATCTTTTGGGATTAGCATCAAAATGATTGCATTTCGACCAATTTCTTGTAGACACCATTCTTTGCCATAAGTGCTGTATGCGATCCTTGTTCAACGATTTTTCCTTTTTGAAGCACTACGATACTTCGGGCACTTTGAATCGTTGACAATCGATGTGCGATGACGATAGAGGTTCTGTTGCGCATCATTTTTTCCAGCGCATCCTGAACCAGTCTTTCACTTTCTGTATCCAAGGCCGAGGTCGCTTCATCCAAAATCATGATGGGTGGATTTTTAAGGACGGCCCTAGCGATGGATATCCGTTGTTTTTGACCTCCACTTAATTTATTGCCACTATCTCCGATATTGGTGTCATAGCCATGGGGTAGTGCCGCTATAAATTCGTGGGCATTGGCTATTTTGGCCGCTTCGATTATTTCGTCATCCGCGGCATTTTCCTTGCCCATACCAATATTATTGCGGACGGTATCATTGAACAAAATGGAATCTTGGGTAACCAGGCCCATTAAATTGCGTAAAGACTTTTTAGTGATGTCTTTTATATCAATGCCATCAATATTTACAGTACCCTCATTTACATCATAAAATCGGGTCACTAAATTAGTAATGGTACTTTTTCCACTACCGGATTGGCCTACTAAGGCAATAGTGTCACCCTTGGGTACTTTTAGATTGAAATTCTTGAGCACATATTCATCTTCATATTTAAAGGAAATATTTTGAAGCTCGATTGCATTTTCGAACGTATTTTTCTCAATAGCATCTTTTTTGTCCACAATCGGATTTTCGGTTTCCAGTATTTCAAGAACCCTTGCTGCAGCGGCATTTCCTTTTTTAACTCCGAACGATGCCTTGCTGATTGCTTTGGCCGGGGTCAGAATATTATAAGCCAAGCCCATATAGGCAATGAACGAGGATGCATCAAGGGTCTTATCGACCAATACCATCTTACCTCCGAACCACAGAAGTACCCCAATCACCAAAATACCCAAAAATTCACCAGATGGGGAGGCTAGGTTCTGTCGGTTCAATAATTTGTTTGAAAAATTAAAAAAACGTTCGGTAGAGGTGCTGAATGTTTTAAAAAAACGGGATTCTGCATTAAAAGCCTTGATGACCCGAAGTCCGCCCAGAGTTTCCTCAACAATGGATAAAAACTCCCCTTGTTCCTTCTGCACCCGATCCGATTTCTTTTTCAAGGATTTACCGATTCTCGAAATAATGGCTCCGGCGATCGGAATAAAAATAAATACGAAAAGGGTCAGCTTGGTACTGATTCCGAACATGATGATAATGGTGAACAAAATGGTAAGGGGTTCACGAACGATCAATTCCAATATCGATAGAAATGAGTGTTGAATCTCAAGCACATCCGAAGTAATACGGGCAATCACATCCCCTTTCCGTTTTTCGGAATAGTACGATATAGGCAATTCGGTGATCTTTTGGTACATGGCATTACGAACATCCTTTAACACCCCATTACGCAAAAACGTAATATAGTACATGGCAGCATAGTTGAAGAAGTTCTTTAGTAGGAATAACACCAAGACCAGCCCGATGACCAGGATAAGACCTTTCATTTGGTCATCCCCTGAAAAAGCGGTCACCTTAAAATTTATATAATCTTGAAGATAATCCTTTAAATGGCCTAAATTGGTATATATGGGTTCTTTAAGAACTTTTTTCTCAGGCTTAAAGAGCACATCCAGCATAGGAATCAGCGCCGCAAAGGACAAGGCACTGAACAGGGCATAGAGGATATTAAAGAATATATTTAGAAATCCGTATTTCTTATAAGGCTTCGCAAAGCGAAGGATTTTTTTAAAATAATCCATTAACCGAGTTTCAATTCGCTTACAATGCGATCCAGTTTCGCATCGAGTTCGTTTTGAACCTTATAGAAATCATCGGCATGGTTGAGTTTAGAATTTATACTGAAATAAAATTTGATTTTCGGCTCTGTGCCACTAGGTCTTGCGGCCATTCTGGTGCCATTTTCAGTGGTATAGATCAATACGTTCGATTTTGGAATATCAATGGTTTCCGTTTTTCCTGTGATCATATTGGTGGCCACGGATGTGTTATAGTCGTGGATCCACTCAACCTTCGACCCATCGATTTCCTTGATAGGGTTTTCGCGGTAATCGATCATCATTTGCTTGATTTCCTCGGCACCACTGATACCTTTTTTGGTCATTGATATCAATTTTTCCTTATAGAAACCATAATCCACATAACATTGGATCAGTTCCTTATAAAACGAACTTCCCTTGGCTTTGGCGTCCGCTCCTATTTCACAGGCCAATAGGGTAGCGGTAACGGCATCCTTGTCCCGTACAAAATCCCCGACCATAAATCCGAAACTTTCTTCTCCACCCCCTACAAAATCCAGCTTGGGATAATCCTTGATCATTTTGGCGATCCATTTAAAGCCGGTCAGAACTATTTTGTATTCGACACCGTATGCTTTGGCCAAAGCATCCATCATAGGGGTGGAAACGATGGTCGACGCTATGAATTCATTGCCTTCCAAACCTTTTTCCTTGCGTTTTTCCAACAAGAATTTGGTCATCATGACCATGGTCTGGTTCCCATTGAGCAATTCCATTTCCCCTTTTAGGTTTCTAACAGCAATTCCCAGACGATCGCTGTCGGGGTCCGTGCCAATAACCATATCGGCGCCAATTTCCTCGGCTTTCCGTATTGCCATCGATAGGGCCTCGGGCTCCTCTGGATTGGGCGATTTTACCGTTGGGAAATTTCCATCAGGTTTCGCTTGTTCTTCAATGATGGTTACATTTTTATAGCCCGCTCTTTTCAACACTTCAGGAATTGCCGTGATCGATGTTCCGTGCAATGATGTGAAAACGATTTTGAAATCGTCTTTTCCCTTGGCATTGAAGCTGCCATTGGCAACCGAAGCGCTCATAAAGGCTTCATCGACTTCCTTGTCTATATATTCGATCAAACTTTCATTCGCATTGAAGTTGATGTTCTCATAGGCCAGTTTTTCGATTTCCGCAATGATCGCACCATCTTGTGGGGGCACAATTTGACCCCCATCGGTCCAATAGACCTTATAGCCATTATATTCGGGCGGATTGTGGGAGGCCGTTAAGACGATTCCCGCATGGCAATCTAAATGTCTTACCGCAAATGATAATTCAGGGGTGGTTCGTAATTCAGAAAATAGAAAGACCTTAATGCCATTGGCGGAGAATACATTGGCCACCGTTTTGGCCAGTGTGTCACTATTGTGTCGACAATCATAAGCGATAACTACTTTTATGTCCTTACCGGCATACACTTTTTTTAGGTAATTACTGAGTCCCTGGGTGCTTTTTCCCAAGGTGTATTTGTTGATTCTATTGGTGCCAACGCCCATGAGCCCGCGCATACCGCCCGTACCAAACTCCATGTTCTTGTAAAACCGGTCTTTGAGCCCCTCGGGATCGTTGGCTATCAATTGTTGAATTTCGGTTTTGACTTCAGCATCGAAGAAATCTGAAAGCCAGCTTTGGGCAGTTTTTACAATAGCGTTCATTTACTTTTATTTTGATAGGTTAATTTACGAAGAATATTGTTTTTTATCTAAGCTGAGATTCAATTCTTCCGATATATTATAACGTTTTTCATCTTTCCTGGAGCGAACCATGATTTCCCCTAAGAAGCCAGCCAAGAACAATTGCGTTCCTATAATCATGGAAGTCAATGAAATATAGAACTCCGGTCTTTCGGTAATAAGTCTGGCGGTAGGGTTGATAAATAATTTGTCAATCCCAAGAAAAAGTGCAAATCCGAAACCAATAATGAACACGATCACCCCAAGAGCGCCAAAAAGATGCATGGGCCTTCTTCCGAATTTCGAAACGAACCAAATGGTGATCAAATCTAAAAAACCGTTTATAAATCGTTCCATACCAAATTTGGTTTTACCGTATTTTCGGGCCTGATGTTGCACTATTTTTTCTCCTATATTCCCGAATCCCGCACTTTTGGCCAAAACAGGAATGTAACGGTGCATTTCACCACGTACTTCTATATTTTTTATTACCGCTTTTTTATAGGCCTTTAAGCCGCAATTGAAATCATTTAGTTTTACGCCTGAGGTTTTTCGGGCAGCCCAATTGAACAATTTCGAGGGAATGTTTTTTGAAATGACCGAATCGTACCGCTTTTTCTTCCA
>NZ_JBATHS010000101.1:0-4347 GCF_049667165.1 Maribacter sp. | reverse complement strand
AGCCTATCGCGAAAAGGCCATGATGTCCAAAAACAAATAACTGGAGGTCAATTTGTTTGCTCAATAAAATTATACGCGTTTAAAAAGCCACATGTTTTGGAATGCTCCTGAAAATGAAGCCGAGAGTGGAGTATGCTTAGCGCCTAAATAATATAGAATCTTATTCCATGGCTTTAAGTGTATAAGACCTAACCCAATCGTAATAGGTCGTGTTTTTCGAATCATCGGCCAACTCCTCCGGGGTTGGGGGATCTTCCCAATTATAGGTCTCTGTGACCAAATGCATATACATAGGACGGTAAAAAGGATCTTCCCTCACGGCCGTACTTGGATGTATCGTATATACATATGTACCGTCCAGATAAAAATGGAGTGTCTTGGCATCAACCCACCAACAACCATAGACATGATAAGCTTCATTCGAAGGTGGCACTATCTTTGCCCCTGGACCTGGAGCCGAAATATAATTTTCCTTCCCATCACAAGGGGTGTCAATAAAATGGGCATTGGACTTCATTGTCTCCCTGAAATCCCCAGCCCTTTTTTGTTGGCCGACAATTTCAACAATATCCAACTCTTGCTGTTCGGTTATGCATCCTTCTGTCATCCGTTTGTTCTTCATCCAAAAAGTAGATGACATTGATATTCCCGAAGCTTTAATTCTGGCTTCATAGTACCCATAATGGGCATCTTTGGCCACGGAGGCAACTGCTCCCCCGGCTATGTTATAGATACTATCCCCTTCCAATACCGAATTCTTTATTTTAAGATTGCCTCCTCCAACTGAAACAGAATACTCCCTAAAAGTAGCTGGTGGTCTGCCGTTGACCCAATAAGGGGAACGGTCATACCATTTTGTCGAATCCAAATCGACCCCGTTAAACTCATCGGTAAATTTCTCATTGACTACCCATTTATATCCATCGGGTGGTTCAGGGGTTTGTGAATGACCTATTGATCCAAATAGAATTATAATCAGAAATAATTGCGTTTTCATAGTTTTTGTTCTTTCGTTTCGTTTAAAAGGCTCCTACCTCTATTTTTAATAGGGTGGATGGATCCGCACCCAAGTCCTTACTTCTTTGTGAAGGCAGTGACCCGCCTATATATAGGGTGTATTCCCCTTTTCTCAAAACCATTATACCTTCATCATTGTACTGATTGAAACTGGCCTCTGTAAGTTTGAATTCAACAGCTTTACTCTCCCCAGCAGCAAGCTTAATGCGTTTAAAAGACTTAAGGTCATAGATTGGATCTTGGACCCCCGCTGATGGTGAACTGATATATAATTGCACCACTTCCTCGGCATCGGTGTTTCCAATATTGGAAACCTCAACACTAACAAGGTAATCTTTGGATACTTGAAGGTTTTTATACTTAAAATTGGTGTACGACAGTCCGAAACCGAACGGATAAAGGGGTTCTTCAACCATATATTTATAGGTTCTGCCCTTCATGCTGTAATCTTCATAAGCTGGTAATTGATCCGCGGATTTAGGGAACGTAATCGGTAATTTTCCGGAGGGCGAAACATTACCGAAAAGAACATCCGCTACAGCATTTCCTCCCTCCTCACCCGGATACCAGACAAATAAAACGGCATCAACGATATCATGGATTTCCGGAATGGCAATAGGGCTACCTCCTGTCAATATGAGAACAAGCGGTTTAGAGTTGCCTTCCTTTAATTTCTTTAAATAATCAATCTGATTCTTAGGCAAGGTTAAATTTGGCCTATCGCCTTTGGTGTCAGACGCAATGGACTCCCCTTCTTCCCCTTCCACTAAGGGTGAAATTCCCATCACCGCTATACAGGCATCCGCACTTTTGGCCTCTCCTGTTGACCAGTCAATCGGGTTCACATTATCCCTGAATGGAAGCACTCCTGACTTATAGTTAATACTGGTTCCTGGACTGACCTGCCCGACAATTCCATCTAAAATTGTCTGCGTATTACTGGTAACCCCATAATAGTTCCCGAGAAGTACCTCTTCATTCGCCGCGTTGGGACCCACGACATATAACGTTCTAATATCTTTTTTCAAAGGGAGTACATTATCCTTGTTCTTTAATAGCACTATGGATTTCTGGGCGGTCTCCCTTGCCAATTGCCTGTGTTCCTTTGAATCTATTACAGAGGCATTTATGCTATCATAAGGGTTTGTCCCAAGAGGATCGAACAATCCCAATTTAAAACGGGTCCTGAGATTTTCCTTTAATCTTTGATCCAATAATTCTTCGGTGACCAATCCTTGCTTAATGGCATTCCCTAAAACGGCATAAACATTGCCACAATTGACATTGGTCCCGTTCTTTAAAGCCAAGGCGGCGGATTCCTCAGGTGTATTGGTCACCTTATGATAGGCATGAAAATCATTGATCGCGCCACAATCTGAAACTATATACCCCTTAAAACCCCAGTCTTTTCTAAGTATTTCCTGTAATAAATACGGACTGCCGCAACAAGGCTCTCCTAAAGTTCTATTGTACGCTCCCATTATACCCTCAACATTAGCCTCTTGAACCAATGCCTTAAAGGCGGGTAAGTAGGTCTCATGGAGGTCTTTTTTTGAAACCACGGCATCAAATTCATGTCGAAGTTCCTCGGGTCCGGAATGCACGGCATAATGTTTAGCACAGGCGGCCACCTTCATGTAATTGGAATCATCTCCTTGCAATCCCTTAACAAAAGAAACCCCTATTCTACTGGTTAAAAAAGGATCCTCCCCATAGGTCTCCTGGCCCCTGCCCCATCTTGGATCCCTAAAGATATTCACGTTCGGGGACCAGAAAGTTAAACCGGAATACCTACTTCTGTTATTTATTTTAATGGCTTCGTTATACTTTGCCCTGGCCTCATCCGAAATGGCAGTGGCGACACGCAGGACCAAGTCCTCATCAAAGGTGGCCGCCAAACCTATTGCCTGGGGAAAAACAGTTGCCCTTCCGTTGCGTGCCACTCCGTGTAGGGCTTCGTTCCACCAGTTATATTCCGGTATTCCCAATCGTTCTATAGGCGGACAAACATCCAACATTTGGGATATTTTCTCGTCTAAGGTCAGCTCATTGACCAAGGCATTTATTCGTACATCCATACTTAGACCCGTATTCTCCCATTCATAGGTGAAAGAAGGTGTTTCTGGCACAATTTCATCTGATTTACTTTTTGGTTGACAACCAATTAAAAGTGCGGTTAATAGTATGGTCGTAAATTTTGTAGAAAATACCATGTTGAGTTTTATAGGATAGTTAAATAAGCATAAAATTAACGATTACTATTGCAAGGGAATATGACAATTGTTTTATTAAGGACCACAAATGATTAACCGATAATTATTGGAGGTAACACCGGACGATTTATTTTTCAACCATAATCGTAATGAATCAATTACAAAGTGAAAAATCAACCCCCAATTAAACGGTTAATTTCACTTTGGGTGTACTCTAATGCCTTAAGAAGTTCTTCAATTTTCAATTCATCTTCCAAACTGGAGGTAAATACTGAAACCGCCAAAACCGCAATTAGATTTGAATTCTTCAATCCAATAGGAATGCCAATATCCGTGATGCCGCTCGTCAGTTTACTTTTGGCAACTCTATATCCTTTCTGCTCAATTTCCTTTACGGAGGCCAAAAATTGTTCTTGTTCTTTGTCATTCCACTGAACATAAAATTCATCCCTTGCCAAAATTGCCTCACGATCTGTTTCTTCATACCTCGATAACAATACCCGACCCGACGTGGTCATCGAAAGAGGAAAATGCGTGCCTTCTTCAATTGATAATGATACCGCACTTGGGCTTCTGGTCTGGGCAATGATCAATAATCGATCATTGTCCAGAATACTCAGATGACAAGATTGCCTTGTGGTTTCCGATAATTCCTGCATCGGGTAAAGTGCCACACGCTTGAGCTCATCAAAAGGAGTATGTCTGTGCGATAAACTGTACATTTTTAAGGAAAGTCTGTATTTACCTGCATTACTTCCCCTGAGCAAGTACCCTCGTTCTTCCAAGCAAATAAGCATTCTATAAATCTCACTAGGGGTTCTATTTATCCCTTGCGCGATTTCGGCTTGGGACAAGGGAACCCCCACTTCCGATAAATGTTCCAAAATATCCAAACCTTTATCCAGCGCGGGGGCATTATACTTGGTTGTTACTGTTTCAGCCATGGTCAAAAATAGTGTAAATACTTTTCGGTAAAAAGGTATTCAAATATTTTGAATATTCATATATAAAATTCATATTTGTATATGAATTTTTAATTGAACCCTTATGGCGAATCCCTTACTTGGTACCTTAATTCACGCAATAGGTGGCGTTGCAGCCTCTACCTGTTATGTAC
>NZ_JBATHS010000100.1:0-1547 GCF_049667165.1 Maribacter sp. | reverse complement strand
GGCCGAGACCACCAGTTCGTAGTCGCACCAGGAAGCTGACGCTCGCAGTCGGGCTGGACCGAACGACCGCTTTCTCATGGCACCACCGGCGCGAGTCGACCCACTGCTGACAACCGCGGAAGTTACTTAAAGCAGCCCGTCAAGGCTCGCGGGGGTGCCGCCCCTTGTTGGGCGCCGTCGATAAAAAAATCTGAGTCTGATACCAATACTGCTACTTGATCTGCGCGCTATAGTGCAGTCATTGAACACATTCGCGAACATAGTCCAGTGAACGGTTTGAGTTGCCGAGACGCGGCAACACATGCACGAACTTTGTCAGATTTGTTATCGCTGTTAATACCCCGGTGCGCCAACGTAAGCCCATGAATTCAAACACGTTCTGCCAATTTTCCAAGCTATGTTATTTCGTGGCCGCTGTGGATATATGGTGAAATACGAACTACATCAAAGTTATGCATACAGAGTACTTAAGGTAAATTATGGATTATATTGATTGGGGTGACTTTCAAAAGGTTGATATTCGCGTTGGAACCATTGTCGATGTAGAAGATTTTCCAGAGGCTCGCCGACCTGCTTACAAGTTACAGGTAGATTTTGGAGAAGAGCTTGGTATTAAAAAATCTAGTTCGCAAATCACTGATTTATACACCAAAGAAGACCTGTTGGGTAAGCAGGTGCTGGCCGTCGTAAACTTCCCACCAAAACAAATTGGCCCCATCATGTCTGAATGTTTAGTCACTGGGTTGTACCGGCCTGATGGTTCTGTTGTGCTTTCAACCGTTGATATGGAGCTACCTAATGGAACCAGGCTGGCATAACTAATCACTCAAGCGGACTGCGCTAACGCGCAGCTCGCTTAGTTTTATCGTTAAGTAACACATGAGTAATCTGCAGAAATTAATCATGTCGGCGAGAGGCGGGCTGTCAGTTCAAGAGAAAATCTCAGATGAAAAGTGGCTGGAAATTGCTACGCTCTGCGGGCCAGCTGAAATAGAAATTCGTATTAACGATTTACGCGCAGAGTTAGAGACTATTGAAGACTGGGATGGCGACACGCAAGACGATGTGAATTCCGCAATTTATAAATTTAAGCTACTCCTTGAGACAGCAAGGGCACATCGTGCAAAGTCACCTAACTAGTGGTTCAAATCGCTCGCTCCGCTCGCTGGGACGGGCTAAGGTGCAACCTGATCATTGAAGTCGGTGTGCAGGGCGACAGTCAGGTGAGGGCTCTCGAACACCGAGGGTTCACCGTCAAGCATGTCTCCATGGAGCCAGCGCTAAACGTACTGGAGTACTGGCTGCCCTCGCAAAACCGTTCGCCCAGTGTTCAGTGGTTGGAAGAATGAAACTTGACCCTTTGCTCGCCGCTGACAAGCAGCATCAGAATGCCACTGCGTTGCACATACTGCCTGCCGGACGGTGCCAACGTTGAGCGACTGCTTTCCCGTTTGACCACCGACCGCTCATGGCCGTCAACTGTCTGCCACTCCACGTGTGCAAATGACAAGGCGGAGCGACGCGGCAGGCTCTAGGTGACGGGATCT
>NZ_JBATHS010000099.1:0-4831 GCF_049667165.1 Maribacter sp. | reverse complement strand
GCCCCATACCTCGTAGTCAGCAATTTTGCCATACCATAATTGCCAACTCCCTTGAGGGTATGTATGTATCTAAAAATATAGGTTGGATCTAAAGCGTGCTCATATTTTGCAAATAGTTGTCCATACCATTTGACGGCATTTTGCATGTCTGTATTAAAATAGTAAGCATCACCAACTTTTTGGAGTGCTTCTTGAGAATCGTCTCCCTTTTCAACTTGGGCCTGATACTGTTGGGCAGCTTTTTTATACCAAAGTGAATTAAAATTTCTTTCAGCCGAGCTGTAATTAATTTGGCCAAACATGATGTTTGCCATTAAAACAATACTATAAAAGAATATTTTTTTCATGCTATTATTTTAGTAAAATCTTGGGGATTTTAGTCTTCTGGTCAGTGTTCTAAGATCAAATCTTATAAAAATCTCATGCGTGCCATTATTGTAGTTTCTTAGGTCTGTTGTTGTTAGATCATAGGCATACCCAATATGTAATTTGGGTGAAATATCTACGCCCAAGAGTCCAGAAAAGGAGTCGTCCCATCTGTAGGCAGCCCCAAGCGTTAGAATTTCTTTGATTAAAAAGTTAGCGGATAGGTCAGCAATTATCGGTGATCCCGGCACCCATTTTACAAAAAATGCTGGTTTGAACAACACATCTTTATTTATGGTAAATACGCGACCACCTATTAAATAATAATGTAATCTTTCTGTCGCAATTTGTTGTACCGAACCATCATAATGCTCCTCTGAAAAGAAGTTGGGTATGGCAAAACCAAAATACCCATTATTGGTATGATAGTACACTCCGGCGCCAATTGTGGGAAAAAATTTGTTTTCAATATTGTTTTGAAAAGCGATATCGGGATCTTCAAACAAGCCTTTTGAAAAGTCAACATTGAATAACCTGCCGCCACCTTTTAAACCAAAGGATAAACGCTTGTTGTCTTCATCCAAATTTATGGTATAAGAGAAGTTTGCATCGAAAAACGTTTCATTGGATGGCCCTAGTTCATCGTTGGTGACAATTATACCCAGCCCTACATTATTGCCTACAGGTCCGTCTATGGCCAATACTTGGGTGGTTGGAGCTCCATTAAGTCCCACCCATTGTGTGCGGTACATTCCCAGTATGGATAAATTTCCCCGCGAACCTGCATAAGCAGGGTTAATGCTCATGGTGTTATACATGTACTGCGTGAATTGTGGATCTTGTTGACCGAATGCGGAAGAACCAAAACCAATACATATGATGATCAAAATATATTTCAAATAACTTTTCATTATATAAGTTTTTACAGCGATTATGTTATCGTATTATCTGTTTATATAAAGCCAATCCGCGATGGGTTCCGATCCATCCCCCAAATCAAGAATATAGTAATAGGTGCCTACCGGTAAAAGCTCTTGCTCGCTTATGGTCGCCCTACCGTTTGAGAGACCCGTCCACGTATTGTCATAGTTCTGTTGTTCAAAAACAATATTGCCCCAACGATTGTAGACCCGTAGTACATTATTCGGATATCTGGAAATACAATCGATTTTAAAGAATTCGTTTACCCCATCATCATTTGGTGAGAATTCATTATAAATGGTTAAACAAGTAGGGTCAATTGTTGCCTGACCAGTATCATTGGCCCCGTTTAAATCAATTTGATCTACAAAAGCAAGTTTTGCTGTGTTGAGGTAGTTATCCTCTTGCAATACTTCAACGCTAATGGTAAGGGTTGCTGTTTCAGTGCTAGCCAATAATGCTATTTCCCAGAAACCGTCTATTTGGTCATAAATGCCAACGGATGCCTGTGAATTTAGATACAGATAACCACTCGGAAGCATTTCCTCAATGCCAAGATTTGTCGCATCAGACATTCCTAAATTGTTCACACTAATGGTAAATTGAATTGCATCACCAATTTTTGGGCGTTCATTGTTTACCGCTTTGGTTACTGCTATATCTACGGATTGAGGAATAACTGTTACACTGGCTTCATCATCATCTTCAAGACCATCAGCCAAATCATCAACAGTACTATCATCATTACTATTACTATCAGGATCTGCTTGGTCACTAGCCGTGATTTCCGCCGTATTGGTATATTCTTCAGCATCCCCGGTTGGAGAATTTACCTGCAGTAAGACAATAAGTGTTTCCGTAGTGCCATTTGGTATTACTCCATTGGTATTCCAAACCCCTGTTGCAGGGTCATATACGCCAGCGGTACTTAGGTGCGATTGATAGGTATACCCTGATGGCACTACATCGGTCACAACAACACCAGTTGCATTACTGTCCCCACTATTGGTAAGGTTAATGGTGAATTCAACAATATCCCCCACATTTGGATTAAGGTTGTTCGCCTCTTTGGTCAAACTTAAGTCAGCAAGACCGGTTGGGACAGGGTTAACAGTATCTTGGTCATCCTCGGAGTTCAAATTGTTGTCAGGAGATGAATCTGGGTCAAAGGTGTCTAAGGCAATCAATTCAGCCGTATTGGAAAAATCCCCATTGGTTAAAACGGTTGCAGTAATTTCCAATGTTTCTGAAGCCCCGTTTAACAATGCGGCGATATCCCAGGAACCAATTACTTCATCAAAGGTACCAGCTGAAGTGGTTGCGCTGATAAAATCATAGCCCGAGGCTAAAACATCTTCTATCACAATACCCGTTGCATCACTGGGGCCATCATTGGTCACTGTAATGGTGAAGGTTATTTGCGATCCAACGGAAGGACTTTGATTATCCACGGTTTTTACTACCGACATATCCGTAATGACCCTTGGAGTGGTGCTTTGACCATCTTGATCATCTTCGTTTATATCATTGTTGTTGGGTGCAGAATTTGGATCTTGTTCATTGACGGCAATCAGCTCTGCCACATTTGCATAACTCCCTGTGGTATTGATACCTACCGTTACGTTGAGGTCTAAACTCGAATCCGCTGGCAAACTAGCTACATTCCAAATACCAGTGGCAGAATCATATGTACCTCCGCTGTCATCGGAAATATAGCGGTAACCAGATGGTAATGCCTCATTGACTTGAATGCCAGTTGCCTCACTTGGCCCTGCATTATTCATGGTTAATGTAAACGTCACCGTATCCGATACATCTGGAAATTCGTTATCCACAGTTTTGGTCAAGGAAAGATCTGCCAAAGGGGTAGGCGTAGTGTCCGCATTATCTTGATCATCTTCTGATGCAAGGCCATTTGATGGTATTGAATCTATATCTGCATTGTCAGAACCTGTGATTTCCGCACTATTGCTATAATTACCTGTTGGGTTAACAACTGAAACAATGTTAAGGGTTTCTGTGGTTCCGTTGGGAACTACGCCGTTCAATGACCATAAACCTGTGGATTGATCATATATCCCGGCCGTACTGTTATTCGACACATAGGTATACCCATCCGGTAACTGGTCAAGAACGGTTACGCCATTGGTATCGCTTGGACCATTGTTGGTCAAGCTCAATGTGAATATTACCTCATCCCCAACAAAGGGGGTCGCTTCATCAACAACCTTGGTCAGTTCCAGATCGGATACCAGTACTGGGATTGGTTCAATGGTTTCTTGATCATCTTCTGTGTCATCATTGTTTGCCGGAGTTGAATCAACATCATTTTCCGCAGCATCCGTTACTTCGGCTACGTTGGTGTAATTTCCGTTGGGTAATACCAAGGCAAGAATATCCATCGTTTCAAATGTGCCGACGAGTAAGTCTCCAACGGTCCAAGACCCATTTAATGGCTCGTATGTCCCTGTGGATAATGACGAACTTTGGTATTGATATCCCGAAGCCAATAAATCGGTTACGACAACCATCGTGGCATCACTAAGGCCATCATTTCTGACGGTAATGGAAAAAGTAATAATGCTTCCTACAGGGGGTGTCATATTATCCGCGAACTTGGTTACAGATAGATCCACTGAAGGTACTTGCTGCGGAACAACATCCACTTCGTCCTGATCATCTTCTGATAAAACATCATTATTGGAATCTGAATCAATATCCACTATATCCGAGGCAGTGACTTCAGCTCCATTTAAATAATCGCCACTTGCATTCACTAAAACATCGATCAACAATATTTCCGTGAGTCCGGAAGCTATGTTTCCTACCGTCCATATACCAGAGGTTTCATCATATGCCCCTGTAGTTGAGCTAAATAGTATAAAGTCATAGCCACTTGGCAATAAATCTGTTACAATTACTCCGGTAGCGTCATCAGGACCGTCATTGGTAACGCTAACCTCGAAAGTGATTTCCGTGCCAATAAAAGGAGTAACATCATTATCGACCACCCTTTTAGCCAACGAGAGATCGGCTACCGCTTCATAATCGACGATAATTGAACTTATATTGGAAGGATTCCCATCATTGTCATCCACCGTGTAAGCTATAGGTGTTGGACCTTCTAGAAATCCAGGTTCAGGACTGAACGCAATCTCGCCGTTCACTGGATTATAAACCCAACTTCCCTCTCCCGGCACATCAAAGGCAATTACGTCTCCATCTATATCCGTCACAATATTGGTTGCGCCGGTAGGAGGTATTAAATTCACTGCGTCGGGATCTAGATTTCCATCCGGATCCATGTCATTGGTCAGAATATCCAATGTGACTGAACTTCCCGAGGGATTATTAAGGCTTTCGTCGTTCATGGCCACGGGTGGCTGTATGTCATAGTCTATTAAAACTTGAGCGGTATCGCTTAGGCCCGTATCAAGGTCGGTGAGTTCATAGGTGATCACCGAGGGATCTGTCGTAAAACCGGGATCAGGGCTGAAGGTGGCCTCCCCGGTGGCGGGGTCATAGGTCCATGTGCCCTCTCCGG
>NZ_JBATHS010000098.1:0-1875 GCF_049667165.1 Maribacter sp. | reverse complement strand
CATGAAAAAACGAATACGTAACGAGAGACCATGGTTGCATCAAGAAATCAAAAAAGTCTTTTGGCAACTGAAACCATTGCACCAGAATGTCGGGATCCATACGAAACAGGAGTGTGGTCAATCCGTTGACAATGAAAACCACCACATTTATGGCGATTAGCTTGTCGGCTATCGACAACCGTGCAATTTGATATTTTAAGTTTGCTTTGTCCATTTTTAATTCCAACGGTTTTTATTGAATTGGTTTTTCTTCCAATACCACATCATGATAAAACCAGCAATGGCCCCACCGACATGGGCAAAATGGGCAATTCCCTGTCCGAAAATACCATATCCGGTTACCCCTGAAAATAAATCCAAGCCAATCAATACCGGAATGAATATTTTTGCCTTGATGGGAATCGGCAAGAAAATCAGGAATAGTTCACTATTCGGATACGACATGCCAAAGGCCACCAATACCCCATAAATAGCACCTGAAGCACCCACTGCCGGGGTGTTATAGGCACTTAGAAAGTTATCTATGGTGCTTTTTGAGGCAATATCATACCACCCCGGACTATATTGCCCACCACCAATAATCTCCATCACCTGGCTTTTTGCAATCCCTGAATTCACCAATGCATTAAGTCCTTCATTAAAATAATAATAGTTCACCCCTGTATGGATCACGGCTGCCCCGAGACCTGCCGAAAAATAAAAAAACAAAAATTTATTCCTACCCCACATGCGTTCCAAAGGGGTGCCAAAGGCCCATAGGGCATACATGTTGAAACCGATATGTGCCAATCCCCCGTGCATGAACATATGGGACACCATTTGCCATATTCCAAAATTCTCATTTTTGGGAAACCATAATGAAAACCATTCGTACATCTGCTCACCGTATAATGAGGTGGCCACGAAAAAAAGTACGTTTAAAATCAATAAATGCTTGATAGCATCTGTTATCCTACCCATCTAAATAAATTTTTTATCAATATCATTTTCAGTTATGGTCACATATACCGGTTTATTAAACGGACTCCATCTACTTTCCTTACAGGCAAACAGATCATTCACAAGCGCCATTTGCGAAGCATTGTTCAACACTTCCCCGGTCTTGACCGCCAAGGTCTTAGCCAAGGTTTTCGAAAGTATATCGGTCTGGGAAAAACTATCCTCGATCACCTGCATTTGAAAATCGGAGATCAACTGATCCAAAACCATCCCTACCTCACTTTCGGAGACAATAGGGGGTACCCCGGTAATGCATACTTCTTCCCCTTCGATTTTCGAAAATAGAAAACCGACCGTAGTCAGACCATCCTTTATTTCCTTTAACACATCGATGTCGGTCTTGGAAAAAGACAACTGCAAAGGAAACAATAATTGTTGGCTAATGGCCTCATCTATGGTAATATTCCTTAAAAAGCGCTCATAGAGTATGCGTTGATGGGCCCTGTTCTGGTCTATGACCACCATCCCTGATTTTATGGTGGTGACAATATACTTTCTACGTAATTGAAATGTTGTCACCAAGGAATCCAAATTGTCTTGGTGTGCCTCAAAAAAAGAACCGGTAATCGATTCTGACTCAAATTTTATACTACTGAAAGCTTCTTCCTTACCATCACGGGACTCCAATCCTGCATAGAGATTCTCCCATCCTTTGCTATGCTGTTTTTTGTAGCCCGGGTTTCCCGTGGCTCTTTGACCAACTTCCCGAAAGGGATTAAAGTCACTATCAACCGTTATACCGGGTTCGACGACATTCTTATCCTTGTAGTTATAAGGTGTTTCGAGGTTTTGATCCTTTTCGAAATCGAGGGAGGGTACTACACTGAACTGCCCAAGACTATGTTTGATAGTTGATCGTAATATGGCGTATAAGGT
>NZ_JBATHS010000097.1:0-6254 GCF_049667165.1 Maribacter sp. | reverse complement strand
AAATGGTCCGGACATGCCGGATAACCTGGCGCAGGACGGATTCCTTTATAAGACTCCTTAATCAGTTCTTCGTTGGCCAACTGTTCATCCTTTGCATAGCCCCAATGTTTTATACGGACTTCCTTATGCAGATATTCCGCAAAGGCCTCCGCCAATCGATCCGCCAATGCCTTGATTAAAATAGCATTGTAATCATCATGGTTCTTTTGATATTCTACGGCCAATTCGTCAGTGCCAAACCCGGTGCTTACACAAAAACAACCCATATAATCCTGGAGTCCTTGATCCTTTGGCGCTATAAAATCGGACAAGGCTAAATTAGGCACTCCTTCCCTCTTTTTCAACTGTTGTCGCAACGTACGGAAAACAAACTTTTTACTTTCGACTTCTATTTCAATATCATCCTCCTGTATCGTATTGGCCTTAAATAAGCCAAAAATGCCCTTTGCCCTCAACAATTTGTTCTCTACGACTTTTTTCAACATTTCTTGGGCATCCGAAAATAATTCTGTTGCCTGCGCACCAACGACGGTATCAGTTAGTATTGCCGGGTACTTGCCGTGGAGCTCCCAACTTCTAAAAAAGGGTGTCCAATCTATAAAAGGCACCAATTTACCAACATCCATATCTTCGATAACCTGTATTCCCAACGCAGTAGGTGGTACGATTTCGGTGGTACTCCAATCAATCCGAAACTTATTGTCCCTTGCTGCTGTTATGGAACTGTATTCTTTATGTTGGGCCCGGTTCTTGAATTTTGTGCGGAACGTTTCATAATCCGATTTTATGGATTGCTTATAGGCATCCGATGTTTCTTTTTGAAGCAAATTGCCAACGACGGTCACCGCCCTGGAAGCATCATTTACGTGAACCACGGTATTTTGATATTGGGGTTCTATTTTTACCGCCGTATGGGCCTTACTGGTGGTGGCACCACCAATCAACAAAGGGACCTTGAAATCTTGGCGTTCCATTTCCTTTGCCAAAAACACCATTTCATCCAAGGACGGCGTAATCAAGCCGCTCAAGCCAATAATGTCGACTTTTTCTTTTTTGGCAGCTTCGATTATTTTTTCTGGAGGCACCATCACCCCTAAATCAAAAATTTCATAATTGTTACAGGCCAATACCACACTCACTATATTTTTTCCGATATCGTGTACATCCCCCTTCACAGTGGCCATCAGAATTTTTCCTGCCCCTTCAGTGTCTCCCACCTGTGGGTTCAACAATTTCTCTTCTTCAATGAACGGCAGTAAATATGCTACCGCTTTTTTCATCACCCGGGCCGATTTCACGACTTGTGGCAAGAACATCTTTCCGCTTCCGAACAAGTCACCCACAACATTCATTCCAGTCATCAGGTGGCCTTCAATGACCTCAATCGGCTTACTGACACTTTTCCTTGCGGCTTCAACATCCTCAACGATATATTGGTCGATACCCTTTACCAAGGCCCTGGTTATTCGATTTTGAAGTGGTTCCTCACGCCATGAAAGATCCACTTTACTCTCCTTTGCTTTTCCTACCACCGATTCCGCAATATCAAGTAATCGCTCGGTGGCATCATCCCTTCGGTCAAGAATTACATCCTCAACACGCTCCAATAAATCCTTTGGAATATCATCATAGACCTCTAACATAGTTGGGTTTACGATACCTATATTCATCCCAGCCTTAATGGCATGGTATAGGAATACGGAATGCATGGCCTCCCTTACCGGATTATTGCCCCTGAAACTAAAGGAGACATTACTAACCCCACCGCTAACACTGCAATACGGGAGATTCTCCCTCACCCATTTGGTGGCTTCAATGAAGTCGAGCGCATTTCTTCTATGCTCCTCCATACCCGTAGCCACTGGAAATACATTTAAATCGAATATTATATCCTCCGGGGCGAAATGCACTTCATTCACCAGAATATCATAAGATCGTTTGGCAATTTCAACCCTTCGATCATAATTATCTGCCTGGCCCGTCTCGTCAAAAGCCATTACGATTACCGCAGCGCCATACCGTTTGATCAACTTAGCCTGATGGACGAATTGTTCCTTACCTTCCTTAAGACTTATGGAATTCACCACCGATTTGCCCTGTACTACCTGTAGCCCGGCTTCGATAATTTCCCATTTTGAACTATCGATCATTATGGGTACCCGAGCGATATCGGGTTCGGCCATGACCAGGTTCAAGAACGTAACCATGGCCTCTTTACCATCTATTAGTCCATCATCCATATTGATATCGATGATCTGGGCGCCACCTTCCACTTGATGTCGGGCGACATCCAAGGCCTCTTCAAATTTTTCTTCTTTTATTAGCCGAAGAAATTTCTTCGATCCTGCTACATTGGTACGTTCCCCCACGTTAATGAAATTGCTCTCAGGGGTTACTACCAAGGGTTCTAGACCGCTCAGTTTTAAATATCTGGTTGATAGTTGATGGTTGATAGTTGATGGTATGTTGGATTCATCATTTATCATCGCGTATTGTTTTTGTAATAATTGATAAATCCATTGAGTAATTTTTTGCAATTTACCATCTGTTCTTGTAGACTTTCAAAACCTTCCTTATTCAAATAATCTTGGTCTAAGGCCAAATATATTTGTGTTTCCAACTCATATAAAGAACCTCTAGCAATGTGTAAAAATTGTATTGTATCGGCAGATGTTCTTCGTCCACAACCCTCTGCAATATTAGAGGGTATTGAAATTGCAGATCTCCTCATTTGGCTCGTTAAACTGTACATTTCTTCTTTGGGAAATTTTCCTGTAATTTCATAAAGTATATTTACCAGAACTCTGGATTCTTTCCACACTTCCAATTCAGTATATTCCATATCAATCAACTATAAACTTTCAACCATCAACTTTCTGGGTTTATAATGCTTGACCAATTCAGCCATTGCTTTAATATGTTCCGGAGTGGTACCACAACAACCTCCCACAATATTCACCAGTCCTTTTTCCAGATACTCCTTTATCTGTGCTGCCATTTGCGTTGGGGATTCATCGTACTCCCCAAAGGCATTCGGCAGACCGGCATTCGGGTGGGCCGAAACCGGAAAATCGGTTTTTGAGGATAAAACCTCCAAATGTGGCACCAATTGGCTTGCCCCTAGGGCACAATTGAAGCCAACCGAAAGAATGGGGATATGGGATATGGAAATTAAGAATGCCTCCGCCGTTTGTCCGGACAAGGTTCGCCCGGAGGCATCGGTAATGGTACCACTGACCATAATCGGAACATCCATATTTCGTTCCTCTTTGACCTCCTCAATGGCGAATAATGCTGCTTTTGCGTTCAGGGTATCGAAAATGGTTTCTACCAACAGCATATCCACTCCCCCATCGACCAAGGCCTCGACCTGTTGTTTATAGGCCAACCGCAATTCATCAAAGGAAATTGCCCTAAACCCAGGGTCATTGACATCTGGCGACATACTTGCTGTTTTATTGGTGGGGCCGATACTCCCGGCAACAAACCTTGGTTTTTTTGGGTCTTTGGCCGTAAATTCATCAGCCACTTTTCTTGCGATTCTGGCGGACTCAAAATTAAGCTCATAGACCAAATCCTCCATATGGTAATCGGCCATGGCCACCGTTGTCCCTGAAAATGTATTGGTCTCAATGATATCGGCCCCAGCCTCAAGGTATTTTCCATGTATGGTGGCAATGGCCTCGGGCTGCGTAAGCGATAGAAGGTCATTGTTCCCTTGTAAGGGACTGTGCCATTCCTTAAAGCGTTCCCCGCGGAAATCAGCTTCGGTGAATTTATACCGCTGCAGCATGGTACCCATGGCGCCGTCCAAGACCAAAATCCGATCTTTTAATATGCTCTTAATGTCCTTCATATTCAGTTTATCACAATTTTTAGTTTAGTTACATTCTTACTTTAGTGATTGCAGAGGCATCTATTTTGACTCCTGCAAGGTTTTTAAAACCTTGTAGGTGTTACCAAAAAATTCAGCGTAAAGCCCGACCATTTACATCTAAGGAAATGGTAACGCCCAACTAATTATCGATCAAGGAAAAGGAAAAGACAGCTGTCTTTCAACGGGGGTTATCTTTCACGCTTAGGCATGATAGAATGTAGCACCTTCTTATCCCCGATGGCTTTTGGAAAAGGGTTGCCAAGGTTTCATCGGGTCTAGTCCCTCCGCCTTTCTTGATAACAATTTCAACGCACTAATGAACTCACTGCAAATAAACGGTACAGTTTGTTCTTAAACAAGGAATAACCCTAGTTTTAGGCTATTCATTACCCATTTTCGCTTTTGTGGTCAAGAGCATTTGGGTCACTTCATTCATTTTTTCAACCTTCTGGCTAAAGTTTCCTTTTATGGTCTTTCGATAGGAATTTAAATTGAGTACCATTTGATCGATGTCTTCCGGAATGACTTCCTCAAAAAATTGACGTAATCTTTTGGCCGTGGTCGGTGATTTACCATTGGTCGAAATTGCCACCTTAACATTGCCTTTCGTTACGATGCCACCCATATAAAAATCACAATAAGGGGGATTATCGGCTACATTGACCAATTTATCCATAACTCTGCAATCCTCATAAACCTGTATGTTCACGCTCGGTACATCGGTGGTTGCAATGACCATGTGCATTCCTTTAAGGTATTTCTTATGGTACACATCGGAAATCAATTGAACCTTGTGTTTCCCGGCCAATTCCAAGGTGTCCTTACCAAATTTCGGGGAGACCATCACGACATTGGCATCGGGACTTGATTTGGTCAGGAACGTGAGTTTTTCCTCAGCCACATTACCTCCACCTACAATCAAAATATGAAGATTGGAAGTTTTCAAGAATATGGGATATAGATTGTTTCGCTCTGTCATGACTTGACATTTGTTTGGTTTAGACCTACAAGGAGGCCGCCTTTGTTTCGACTACAGCGCCCGAGAAAAGCTGGCGTTCAACATAGACTTTGCAACATACTTCGGCATGTTCAGTACATCGTATTGCTTGACGTATTTTGGATGACCTGCAAGGTCTCGAAGATCTTTCAGGTCCAGAATCCTTTCCCGATGTTTTACCACATCACCAATGATGATTATGGCCGGATTTTTCAAGTCCTTCTTTTTGACCAATTTTTCAATGGAAGCTATGGTGCCTACCCCGACTTTTTCATTTTCCCGAGTGCCATTTTGAATAATGGCTATCGCCGTTTCTTCTTTACCTTCTTTCTTGAAAAGCTCAACGATGGCCGATAATTTTCCCATTCCCATAAGAATGACGACGGTGGCATTTGACTTTGCCGCCAAATGGACATCCTTCGATAGTTTATGTTCCTTTGTCGTACCTGTAATTACCCAAAAACTCTCGGCAGACCCTCTTTTGGTAACCGGAATGTGTTGCGAAGCGGGTACGGATACCGCTGATGAAACACCGGGAACCATAGCAACTTCCAAACCATGGGCTGCAGCATATTCCATTTCCTCAGCACCTCGCCCAAACACGAAGGGGTCGCCCCCTTTTAAACGGACTACATGCCCATGACTATAGGCCCTGCCCACGATCAACTCATTGATTTGATCTTGTTGATAGGCATAACACCCTCTTCGTTTCCCGACAAAAATGTGCTCCGCATTGGGCGCATAGTCCAATAAGGTGTCGTCGACCAAAGCGTCATAAAGCACTACATCGGCATTGGCCAGAACCTTGACCCCCTTTATGGTAATCAAATCCACATCACCGGGTCCGGCGCCAACTACGGTTAATTTAGGCTGTCTATACATTTATCAAATCCATTTTTCTATACGCCTCAACACTTTCAAGGAAATCCTGGGCATCTTTTAAATACTGTTTTGCGAAATCAGGGGTAGGTTCATTTTTATTGATCTGTAAAACTATTTCGGCAAAGGCCTGGCCTAGTTCTATTTTATTTGATGCAATGAAAATTTCATCAAAATCATTGATGATACTGGTGTGGGTATTTGTCTTTGTTTTTTCTGTGGTCAATAGGGCTTTTGCCGCATTTACCATTGCCGAATACGAATGGTAAATACTAGCGGCCCATTTTTCCTCATGAAGGGTGGAAATCGCGTTGAGTATTTTCTCTTCACTTTCATACAGCAATGTCGCCACTAAATCGATTACTACGCCTGCGCACTCCCCAATACCTATCGCCTTCTGGTACTGCTCCTCGGATCCCCAGTCGATAAAATCTTCAGGGGCTAGATTATCCACAGCGGCCAAAGGCTTTAGCAGGTCATAAAAATAGGGTTCTCCCTTTT
>NZ_JBATHS010000096.1:0-14771 GCF_049667165.1 Maribacter sp. | reverse complement strand
GAAAGGTATAGTTCTGGGCCATTGACATCGGTAATGACCCATGTATAAGTCAAGCCGTATTGGTCCTGCCCACCCGAAATGATGAGGTTACAGGCATCGGTAAACGTTGCCCCCCCGCTGGTTGCCGGAGAATCGCTCCAACAAGTAGTTCCATATTGGCCAAAACCAAGATCGGATGTAAGGTAAATGCCACCCCCTTGATCAGTCCATGTGACGGTCCCGGTCACGTCCCCACTCGGACAAGTACCTGTTATCGCCTGCAAATTGGAAGACACAAAAGAATGCGTGCCACCCAAACTCGAGGTACATGATACCGGATAATTGATGACTGTAGTAAAAAGCACCGTTGTTTGAATATTGGTTCCTGTACCACCTTTTACGCCATCAGGACTAACAATGTCGAGTATGGTGCCGTCGGGCATCGTAAACCGGGTCGTAATGGTCAGCACATCCCCAACCTGAAAGTCGGCACCACTATCAATTTCGGAAAATGCAGCGACCACGTCCGCTGCCGTTAGGCTAAAATCCTGGGGTAGGGTTACATTGCTAAACAAGACAGCATTATAAACAGGACCTGCAAATGTGGTATAAATACCCACAATGTCAGTTGATGCAGGATTCCCTTGGGCAACAGAAGCGTTGAATTCCAAGGTGATCGGCTCCCCGTTCTGTGCTTTTACGAGATCGATGAACGCTGGGGCACTTGTAGCTTTTACCATATTGGGTGCTGCACCTTCCGCTAAAGGAATCACCGAAGTTCCACCGTCATCATCGCACGAAACCGTAAAAGCTATGGTCGCTAGTATGAGTAGTATAGTTTTGATTTTTTTCATGATTTTTTTATTAATTGTCCCAAAATATTTTAACGGTCGTTGGATCTTTTTGTTCTGGTGCGTTTTGATTGAGGTTCAATTCCGGTTGAGGCCAAAAAAATGAATATTGAAAACCATTGTTAAGCACGGTTAAATTATCCAGCAAGGGCCAGCCATCGCCATTGTCCAATTGGTATTCAGGGGATGAACCATTGGGGTCTGCCAAAATAGGATACCCTGTTCTACGATAATCGTTGTATTGGTCCATTGAATCCCCGAAAGTGGCCACCCATTTTTGGGTCATGATCAATTCCAATCTTTTCTCATCGTTGGCGGCAGCGAATTCGCTGTCTATCCCATCCATAAAGGCAATAACTTCTGGGGATCCTACCAGTGTGGGAACCGATTGGGAAGTCCCTGATCCAGCAACCACTTGATCCACTTTTGCAAAACTTGCTTCCATGGCTTCCCTTAATTTGGCGCCTGCATCCCCGCTCATCAAGCCTACTTGAATAAGCTCTGCCTGAATATATAAGTACTCATCATAGGTTAGCATCCTCCTTGGAGCTACCCCTGTGCCACTGGCGATTGTTCGTGCAAATCCTTGTCCGTCATCATATCGACCCCCACAAGGGAAAATACCAGGGAAAGTAGCATCAGTTTGCACGGCATGATCTCGATCCGGACCAATACTTCCAAAACGAATACTAAAAAAACCAGTTGATGAATCCCAGTAATCGGCATTTGGATCTCCTGTTGAAGTATCCCCTTGGTCTCTGGGAAATTGACCGGGGGTCAATTGATTTGCCCAATAGTATGGAATCCTAGGGTCTTTGTTTCCTGTGTGGATGTTCGGGTTCATGCCCATTAAGATTTCATAGAACCAAGGGCTAATATATTTGGTCACCTGTGCCCCACCATAGGCATCGATAAAAAGTTGATTGCGCTCATCGGAGGGAGCTTGGGCAATAGTATGGGTAAATTGAAAATCGTCGGCAATCGAAGAAAGAAAATTATTTTCGGAAACCAAAGCGTTAAAATCGGCCTGATTGAAGAGCGAGGACAATCGTATTTGGTTGTACAATTTCAATCTATACGTATTGGCGAATTTAACCCATTGGGTAGCGGATCCCCCATAAAATAAATCATCAGCGGCAGGTAGGGACAGTCCTTGTCCGCCAACCACTTTTGCCTTTCCCGATTCCAGTAAATCCAAAACCGCTTGATATACCGCTTCCTGATTATCAAAAACCGGACTTACGGTGCCCCCTTCCAAAAGGGTTGCCTCTGAGAAAGGCACATCGCCCCAGAGGTCTACGGCGACCGACATGAGATAAGCTTTTAGAATCTCGGCGATACCGACATAAACCATATCCCCACTTTCCGTAGCTTGGGAAATCAATGTTTCAATATCGGTAAGGGTCAAATAAATCGTGTCCCAATCATTATTCAGGTTAATATTGTCTGCCTTTGTGCCATATTGATCTTGTTCTTCCCTTGCTGTAAATTGGTGGGTATAAACAGATAACATGTCCCCACTCCACAACCGAAAATCTACCGTGTTTGCTACGGCTATATCGATATTGGTCAATAATTGGCCCAAAGGAGCAGTGGTTGGACTGTCGGTATCCGTATCGACATCCAAGTATTTCTCGCAACTCATGAATGGGCCTGAGAGAAATAACCAAGCCAAGGTGTATGTTAAAAATCTTGAGTATTTTATATTTTTCATGCCTTTTTTATTAGAAAGTTATATTGAGTTTAAACCCATATCGTCTAGAAGTAGGGGCAGCTGCAATCTCGATGCCCTGTAATCTGGTGGAACCAAAACTGGTTACATCGGGGTCAAAATTTGTGTATTTTGGAACATTGGGGGCAAAGTACCAGAGGTTATTGCCCATGACACTAAAACTGACCTTGCCAAAAGGGGTTTTGTCCAACCACTTGGATGGAAAGTCATAGGTAAGGCTCATCTCCCGCAGGCGATAGACTGTGCCGTCATAAATAGCAGCTTCATCAACTGAATTTTGCGCAAAAGTATTTCCACCTGCAGGAGAGAAATACAGTTCATTCATATCAATTTGAGTTGTATTTGGGATTTGATTACCATTCCCGTCTAGGATTGGATTTCCATTATTATCCCCATAAAATCCTGGAATAATAAAAGTGCGTTCCCTATCCTCTGTATCTTTGGTGACACCTCTTCCAAGTAGGGATGCGATGCTTGTTGAACTAACATCCCCTCCTTCCTTCCAATCGAACTGTGCCCTAAATGCCAAATTTTTATAAGTGAAAGTATTAATTAGGCCAACCCTAAAATCAGGGTTTGGATCGCCGATCACACCATTTTCCAGATCTTGCACGATACCGCCTCCGGCCTGATTAATAAGATAGTTTCCATTCTCATCACGGGCAAAACGGGACCCAAAAAATACGCCAAAGGGCTCCCCAACTATCGCATGTGCAACTTCATTGGCATTGAACTGGATTCGTTCCAGACCTTCTACCAATTCGATAACCTCATTCTTGTTTTTTGTAAATGTGGTGAATGAAGTCCATTTAAAATTTTCGGTTTGTATGGGAACCAAGGTGAGTCCAACTTCAACCCCGGTGTTCTGTATTTCCCCAATATTGGTATTAAACGTGGCGAACCCACTTGACGAAGGAACACTAACAGGAGAAATCAGATCTGTCGTAGTCTTTTTGTACCAACTAAAATCAAGCACGATACGTCGTCTAAAAAACTCCAAATCAAGACCAGCCTCGATTTCATCCGTAAATTCAGGGGTAAGTTCCGTGTCCCCCAAGGCCGATCTATTCGCTATGATTGGTGCCCCTGAAAAGGCATTGCCCACAGCGAAAGTCCTGTTCAAAAATTCTGGATCGGCATCCCTACCTACAGATGCATAGCCAACCCTGATCTTGCCAAAAGTCAAAACATTGCTATCTAGGTTAAGGGCATCGGTGAATATAAAGGATGAGGATATAGATGGATAGAAATAACTATTGTTGTTTTTGGGAAGTGTAGAACTCCAGTCGTTCCTTCCTGTAGCCGTTAGGAACAGGAAATCCTTATATGAAAGACCAAGTTCTGCAAATACCCCGACATTTCTTTTTCTACTGAATCCGATACCATTGGTGGGAGTAGGGTTTACTAAAGTGACATTCAGGTTGTTTTCTACCGTAAAGATTCCTGGAGATATAAAGGTATTGGCCAAAATGGCATGGCGATCGGAGGTGCTTTGAAGCACGTTGCTACCCAAAATGGATGTAAAACCAATATCTTCCGTAAGATTATAATCAAAATTCACCAAAAAGGTAGATTCTATATCCTCGTTCGTAAAGTTATCGGTGGTAACCGCGCCCAAGCCGTTATTTGCCCGGGATCCAATATCCCTGATTTCTTTTCTATCCAAATTGTATTTGTTGACCCCAACACGTAACGATGTGGATATATGGTCGTCAAAATCATAGGATGCATTCACGTTCGCGACCGTTCTATTTGAGTTTGTGATGATCTGATCGTGTTTCCATGACCATAGCGGGTGATCCCAACCATTATTAGGAGTTACGGAGGCACCGGTTACCGGATGCTCAAAGGGTAAGGTCATATCCCAGACCCTTCCAAGCCATAAGGTTCTTGCAAAGGACGATGCGGATCCCGCAAACTGATTTTCGCCAAAGAAGCCGCCGACCTGTTTGGTGTCCGAGTAGCTGAGCGAAGCACCCACACTTATGCCGTTTTGAAGTTTGAAGGTGCCTCCGGCAGAAACCGAAGTCCTATCAAAAGTATTGTAGGGAATGTACCCTTCTTGGGTTAGGTCTGAGACGGTAACGCTAAAGCTTCCGTCCTCGCCACCATAGGCAAGATTGACCGAATTATCGAAGACCGAACCGGTCCTGAACAAGCTTTCCACATTGTTCGGTTTTGCCTCATAAGGAACGGTAGGTCCGAATTGATCGGGAAATGCATTCAACAAATTGGGCCAAGTGGGTATTGTTGCCAAGGAATCAAACCGTGGTCCCCATGAACCATTGGCATTGACATAACCGAAATTCACCCCGTTTCCATATGTATTTTGATATTCCGGTAAATTGGCGATCTTTTCAAAATAGGTACCGGAATTAAAAGTTACATTCAGTTTTTTGGCCGTATTGCGACCAGATCCAGACTTTGTCGTGATAACAATAACGCCGTCCGCAGCCCTTGAGCCGTACAAAGCGGCCGCAGCAGTACTTTTTAGCACATTCACTGAGGCAATATCGTTGGGGTCTAACGAGGATAAACCCGATTCGTAACCCCCTCCTCCAGTAGATTGACTGCTCGAAGGCGCCAAGTCAGCGGTGGTGGTCTGCGAATTATCATAGGCAATACCATCCACAATGATCAAGGGTTGGGAAGAGCTACCGAAAGATGTTGCACCCCTGATATTGATTTGATTGGATGCTCCTGCAACCCCGGTAGAAAAATTAACATTTACCCCTGGCACTTTGCCCGATAGGGATCGTACCAAATCAGGTTCGGAGTTTTCTATGATATCTTCCGATTCAACTTTGCTTACCGCATAGCCTAACTTTTTCGGATTCCTTTTTATACCAAATGCAGTGACCACAACCTCTTCCAATGCTTGTGTATCATCTTCCATTTGAATGTTTAGGACATTTGTGGCATCAACAGTTCTACGCGCGGTTTTTTGGCCTAAATAGGAAAATATCAAAACCTTGCCTTCGCTGGTCTGTATGGCATAGTTGCCATCAAAATCGGTTTGGGTGCCGTTTGTAGTACCATCAACCAGGATGTTCACTCCTGGTAGTGGAATGCCATTCTCATCGGTCACTAAACCTGTAACCGTTTTTTCTTGTGCATATGCCCACGATATACCAATAAGGAAGAGCATGATCACCCAATTACATTTTTTTTTCATCTGTTACTATTTATTTGAGTTAGAAGGTCAGATGCACGTTTTCATCTATTGACCATTATTTTTAAAAGATGTTCATGAAACTCTTATTAGACAATTCATAACTAGGTTGGTTTCAAAAATTTAAGGCGACCCAATCATCAGGCTTAATGTTTCAATTCAAAACAGGTACCCTGAAATTGATATGGTTTGATGTCGTACAAGGCGGGTTTCACCCAAATTTTTGGTGTAATTGTTTTAGAGTTGTGTTACCTATTCATTAGTCATTCGGTTCAAAGTAACATGCTCTTAACATAATTTTGGGAAACCCTTATAAACGTTTACTTTACCGATAAAAGCTTACTCCTTTTTTACCTATTGTGACCAATCACAGCCTATATCCTATTCCTTATGCGAACAACGTGTTCAGGAAGCAAGACAATTAGTGGTATGCATAATACGCTAAGGGAAACCAACCACGTGCTTGGAAGCACATAGGCGAGGGAAGTTTGCGATAGCTTTGTAAGCAGATGGGAAGTATAGTGGGGTCAGGGAATGTAAATTGCAGCCCTGAACAGATTTGATGACTAATTCAAATGATTACCCTAAAAATGAAAAGAAGAATTGTTTCAAGAGCATAACCCTCAGAGCTGCTTTTTACATGTTGATTGATGAATATCCAAATAAAGACCCTTTAGGTGGGATAGTGGGTAAGTCTTATAAACCTTTCCTTTACCGACAAAGGTTTACGACCTATTTACGCCTCTGCCTTGACGGAAATTCTTTGGTATTCGCTAGGGGTAACTTGGGTATATTCCTTGAAGGCTTTATTGAAGGTGACCTTATTATTGTAACCAACTTCATAGGCAATATCGATAATATTGAGGTTTCTTTGATAGTCTGTATCGAGAATTGACATCGCTTCCTGAATTCTGTATTTGTTGATCAATTTGTGGAAATTCATGTCAAAATGCTCATTGATTACTTGTGAAGCGTTATGTCTGGTGGTGTTCAGACGATCCGCTATGGTTTCCAGACTTATGTCATTCTCTTTGTAAATCTTCTCTTCATCGAATAAGAATTTCAACCGCTCTTTGAGTTCTGAGGATAAACTCTCGGTTAACCCCGATTTTTCATATTTAAGAAAAAATTGATTTTCATAAGAATAAAGTCCACTGAACACTTGTGGCTGAATATTTGCCGAATACCCTAGATACAAGACCATTAAGGCCATGGCGGATACTTGTGAATGGAAAATAAGATTGTGTCCTAAATTGTTCACGATCATAAAGCCATATAGTGAATAAGCCACTACGTACAGTATATGTATTCTATAGAGATTCCCATTCCAGATTTTATTCCCTTTGCCCAATTTATCCTGGTTTTTACTTTTTAAATAAAGTTTTCGAATAAAATAGCCGTAAACTATCAGGGATAAGAGTTTTAGGGCAACCAAGGTTGGCACATGCAGTAGTTTCGCTTCTTCGAACCCCCCATTGGCCCTTGTCAACATGGCAACCAACTTTTCCTCTGCGGGGAGCAAATAGATAGGCACCACATAAATCAATAGTAATATCGTGGGCACCAAATGGAGCAAATCGATTTTCTTAAAACGATATTGTTGGGTAATGCGCTTAAAATAGAAATATAGTAAAGGGCCATAAAGAAGTGAAAACGGCAGCGACATTCTATACATATGGGGGTATACGTATTCGTAATAAGAGATACTGACACATACATGGAAAATAAAAAAGGAGTGTATAAAGACGAAGCTACTTATAAGTATGCGTGCCAAAAAGTCGATTTTACGATTAAAATTTATAATGACTGAAATATAGAAGCCTATCATGGCGACATAGAGGTAGATAATGATCCAAAAATTCAATTTTGGAGCATACTTCATGGGGATATCAACTTTTGATGATGATTCATATGAGGTTGGCGTATTCCTGAAAACAGATACATGGGATTGCCATAAGGAGGGTAGGGATGACTTATGGACTTTATATAGGGCAATTTCTTTAAATACAGGAAAAAGCACCTTTGTATACAATGGCGATAGCAGATTATATTCCTTTAATAAGGCAATCCCCTTGGGGGATTCTGCAGCTAGGGCTTCTTTGATGGATTCCAAAACAATAGCACCATGTGGCAATATTACATGCTGTATTGTATTGTTTTCGGAGCCTACATGTTCTTTATAAACCTTGGAATGAAGGGGGTATAGTATTATAAAGAAGAGAAAGAATGTGATTAAGATTCCTATGTTCTTCATTTGATTGATGAATTAGCTTCATTTAAGATAATCAATTTTGGAGGCTCAAATCTTAATAAAATATTAAAATGGTAAATCCCGATAATATTTTACCCCAAGGGTTGAGGAAAGGAAAACGCAATAGATGGTAAGGTTTGCCCAAGAAGTGCGTTTGAAAAAGCCCGATTGTATCGTATAAAAAAAACCGGTGCTCCCACCGGTTTTAAACTAACTAACTCAAAAAATTTACTAACTCAAATAATTCTGTACAAAATAACTCAATTAACTATGGAATTTGGTTAATTAAAGTTTAGCAAAATGTTAAAACTACTCGTTATTAAAGTAACGGCGACAAACAATTTTTAGTATGGGTGTTGGTGATTTTTTTAAATTAATCTTGTAGGGTAAAGATTTTTCGCAATAAATCCGTGGTTCGAGAGGCAACTTTTGTTCGAATTTCCTTTTCTTCGACGGCAATCATTGTATAGACACCATCAAGGGCCTGGTTAGTGACATAATCGGTAAGGTCAGGATTCACTTTTTTCGTAAGGGGTAACCCATTGTATCTCGTAATCAGATTGTTCCAGATCTCATCGGCACCTACCTTTTGGAATGAATTTTTTATGACCGGATTGAATTTATCGTATAAGGCGGTATGGGTCGCATTCGTCAAGTATTGGGTGGCTGCGTCATCGTTGCCCATTAATATGTTTTTGGCATCACTGAATGTAATATTCCTTACGGCATCAATGAAAATCGGCGTGGCTTCACCAACGGCATCCTCAGCGGCCCTGTTCAAGACCTTGAGCCCTTCATCGGCCAAGCTTCCCAACCCAACATCCCTAAGGGTTTTATCAACTTTTTGCAACTCCTCGGGCAATAAGATCTTGACCAGGTCATTTTTATAAAAACCATCTGTCATAGTGAGTTTACTTACCTGCTTTTCAATACCCATGTTCAATGCTTCGCGCAGTCCCTGCGCTATTTCAAGATTACTGATGCCAGTGCCTTCTTGGGGTAATTGGTTGATGACTTGCTGCAATTCTCCACAAGCCATAAAACTAAGGGAGAGGAGTAGTATTAAGATCTTTTTTTTCATAGGGTTCGATTAATGTTTAATTGAAAATAAGGTGATGAATATTGGTGTTTTTTGGTTTCTGATCATGAAAAAATGACCGTCTTATTGTTATATACCATTGTTTTTCGTTTTACATGTAATTTCACCGCTCTTGAAAGCACGATTTTTTCGAGATCCCTCCCCTTTGCTATAAAATCCTGAATGGTATGGGCATGGGAAACCGTCGTAACATCCTGTTCTATGATAGGCCCGGCATCGAGTTCCTCGGTAACATAATGACTGGTAGCACCAATGATCTTCACGCCTCTTTCGAAAGCGGCATGGTAGGGTTTGGCCCCAGCGAAAGCCGGTAAGAAGGAATGGTGTATGTTAATGATCTTATTTGGGTATTCATCGATCAACGAGGCACTTACAATTTGCATGTACCTGGCCAATACGATAAAATCTATCTTGTGCGCTTTCAATAGTGTCAATTGTTGCTTTTCGGCATTTTGTTTTGACGTCTTGGAGAAGGGTATATGATGGAAAGGAATGTCGAATTGTTGGGCGATATGCTCCAATTCCCTATGATTGCTTATGATAAAGGGTATTTCGGCCTTTAGTTCGCCTGAGTGATACCGGCTCAATAGGTCATAGAGGCAATGGTTGTATTTAGAAACGAAGATGGCCATTCTTGGCAGTACACTATCCAGATGAAGGCTCCATTCCATGTGATACGGTTGGGACAAGGTGCTTGCAAATTCTCCTTTGAACTTTTCAAGGTCAAACGAACTGCTGTCAAAATCGCTTTCCAAACGCATAAAGAAGACGTCTGCCTCCTTATCCACATGTTGGTCCAGATAAATGATGTTCCCACCCTTTTTATGGATAAAACCTGTGACGGCGCTAATAATACCTGATTGGTCGGGACAATGGATGAGTATGGTAGTTTTCAAGCGAACGAATTTATGAAGTCCAAAATTAGAACTAAAAAAGCATCAAAATAGTATGAAAGTGTGGGTTTTTTAAAGTCGAGGTAGATTCTACCGGGCTAGGGCAATTAAATAGTGCCATTGTGGGGTAAGGAGCCTATCCATTTTTTGAATGCTTTTCTAAAACTCTTTATTTCTTGCCTAAGAAGGTTCACGTATTCTATTTCCTGTACCCCATCCCGTTCCAAACCTGTACAATACGCATTGATATTTTTGATCATGATGTTTATAAACGAAATATTTCTGTTTTTTTCATCATTCGATGATGAAAATTCGGTTTGGGCAATTTTTTGAGGGATTAGTATGGCATCGGTCAGCAGGGCGTCTGCGATGATATCCCTTAGGCTATGCGATGTATAAAGCTTGAGTAAATCTTTATTGAAAGTCACATACGCGGCTATGGCTCTGCTCATATCGCAAAGCTCCAAGGCCTTTCTATATACGGGTATGCTACCTAGATTTTTACTTGACATGCTTCCTCTAGCAATTTATTTAGTTTAAAGTTACGTTTGATTTTTTGATTGATCATTTTGAATTAAAGGTAAATACATATATTTACTTAATAATCAAAAAATAAATGTGGTGGGAACTTTCAATAATGTTATTGATGACCTAAATTGGCGTATACTGGGGTATCTGCAGGGGAATGCACGGGAATCCTTCGCCAGTATAGGGAGAAAAGTGGGGCTAACCCCACCTGCTGTGGCAGAGCGGGTAAAGAAGCTCGAGGATCTTGGCGTTATCATGGGATATAAGACGTTTCTGTCCCATACCTTAACAGGGCATCAATTGAAGGCCATTATTACGTTAAGGGCCTTTATGGGAAAATTGAAACCCTTTCTTGATGTTGTGAAAAATTTCGATGAGGTCATAAATTGTTATCGGGTGACGGGCAATGAGAATATTGTCATGGAGGTCGTACTCAAGGATCAATTTCATTTAGAGCATTTCATCGATAAATTGATCCAATACGGGGAAACAAGAACGCATATCATTCTTTCCGAGGTCGTATCAAATGCCCCAATTGCCAAGAAAAATATTGAAAAATAGGGTATTAGGCGAAACAAACTGCCCGCTATGTATTCATTCATTTAAACGTGGGTCGCAATATCGGAGATAATTATTAATTTAAATCCCCTAATTTGTATCTTTGGTAAGCCTCTTTGGCGAGATTTTTGATGAAATCATTGGTATGAAAAGAATCCTTTACCTCATTGTCTTCTTTACCTCATTTTTGACTTTTGCGCAACAAATGACCTTTAAGAAAGGGGTCGTGATAGATTCTCTTAAAGTCAATGATACCATTGTGGAGAGTTTCGCCCTCTACTTGCCAACAAAATTTGAGCTGTCAAAGCCATCGCCCGTGTTATTTATTTACGACATGCAGGGTAGGGGCGAAAAAGTAATTCGTATGTTTTTGACGGCGGCGGAAAAGAACCAATATGTGCTGGCGGCATCGAACAACGTTCATGATAGTCTCTCATTGAGTAAGAATGTTCTTGTATCAAAACGCTTGTTCCAAACGGTGTTTAACTTGTTCAATATTCAAAAAGGGAGGGTATATACCGGTGGTTTTAATGGGGGTGCACGACTGGCTTCGGTAATGCCTACCTTTATAAATCAGATCGACGGAGTCATCTCATGTGGGGCGGTCATAGCGAACACCGAGGTGCTATCAAGTCGAAACCCTTTTCATTTTATCGGTATTGTGGGGGTCGAGGATTTCAATTATCCCGCTATGCTTCAAATGAAAAATACGTTTGATCTATTGAAACTCCCGAATCAAACCTTGGTATTTGATGGCGGACACCAATGGCCCTCACAGGAATTGCTATCGCAAGCCTTGGAGTTGTTCGATCTAAAGGCCATGGAAAAAAAGGTTATACCCAGGGATACCGCTTTTATTATGGAAACGTATGCGAAAAACCTGAATTGGACCAATAAACTTCTGTCAGACAATAATTCGTTGGAAGCTTATCGCAAACTCACTGAGGTCCAAGAGATCTTTAAGCCATTGATAGACGTTGATTCGCTAAAGAATAGTCTAAAGACCTTGAAGCGAAGTACAGTGTATAAAAGCCAAAAACGAAATCAAAATTCGGTGTTGTTCAAGGAGGCTTTGATCAAGGATGATTATAACTATTATTTGGAAGAGGATGTGCTTACCTATAATTACAATAATTTGGGTTGGTGGAATTATCAAATGGATGAGCTCAAAAAGTATAAAAACAGCGCTATGGTCCATCAGCGGCAAATGGGGATACGCTTGGAGGCCTATTTGAATGCCCTAGTTGCCGATAACATTGATATGGTACGGATGAATTCTCCCGTTGATGAAGAGGCCTTGAATTTTCTTTGGATGCTAAAAACGATTACGGCTCCAAAGGATTATTCCGGTTATTTGAACGTGATCTCGCTGAATGCCAAGGTCGAGGATTTTGGAACAGCCCTGTTCTACCTTGAGGAATTGCTAAAAATCGGATATGACAATATCGATGAGCTTTATGCTCTGGACAATACGGCGTTATTGAGAATCACCCCTGAATTCAATGCCTTGGTCGACAAATATCTGAACAAAGCGCGTTACGATATTATTGAAGAATAAGATTGGGCACTTTTGTGATATCCCAATCAATTACCAACCCTTTGGCGATAGCCACAGATATCTCATTTGTTTTCTATTTGTGTTTTTAATAGCACATTTCTTAAAAGTAAAAGTAACAATATTCCCAAAATGCATACCTCTGAAATTGCGAACCAAGTTATTTCGTAACCGAAATGGGCAACACTCTGCATGCCCGAATTATGACCAAAAACATGTGCAATGGAGAAAGAAATGCTGTAAAGTGCCATATATTCGCCTTGGTTTCCTCTTTTTGAACGGTCCATGGCAAAAGCATTTGAAAAAGGAAACGCGATCATTTCACCTATGGTCATCAACAATATGCCTATGGTCAATACCCCGATCCATGTAGTTAAATTCAATATTAAAAAGCTCAGGGCGGTCAAACCGAGGCCGATTATAACATTCGAAATTTTGGACCAAGGCCTAGTTTCCATATACTTGATCAAGGGCATTTCAAAAACAAAGATGACAAAACCGTTTAATGCCAATAACATCCCAATTTGAAATTCACTCAATGAATGAATTTCGCTATAATATACAGGCATGGTAGAAAAGTACTGTACAAAGGCAAACCCAAATAAAACCATGGCTGCAATAAACAAAAGATATTGGGTGTCCCTATAGGCCGATTTCGGTGATTCATGCCGTACAGTATCCAATATTTTTGATTTTTTCGGATGTAGTATAAACAATAAAAGTGCTCCCGCAATCATGCATGTTAACCCATCGACCCAAAAAAGCCCCCCATAACCAAACGAGACTATGATTAGGCCTCCTAGCGCTGGTCCTGCTGAAAATCCCAAGTTGATGGCCAATCGAATCAAAGTAACAGAACGAGTACTGTTTTCTGGTTTACTGTAGGCATTCAATGCCACAAATACGGCTGGCCTAAAAGCATCGGCAATAACCATTAGCACGAATATACCAATGCAAATGGGCCAAAACCCCTCAAGGAATTGTACTGCGATAAATAGAAATCCTGTTGCGACAAGACTATTCAGCATTACTCTATAATATCCTATTTTATCGGTTAACCTGCCCCCAATCCATGTGCCTGCCAGTGACCCCAAACCAAAACTGGTCATAATACCGCCGACATTTTCCAAGCTAAACCCTAAGTTTTGGGTAAGGTATAAGGATAGAAAGGGAATGACCATAGTGCCGGCCCTGTTGACCAAAGTGATCAATGCAAGCCACCAAACTTCTTTGGAAAGCCCTTTAAAGGAAGCTATATAACTGATGTAAAGTTTTTTCATTGGTTGGTTGTCATAAAAAAAGCCCTGATGGTACCATCAGGGCTTTTTATGTATTTAATTTCTAATCGACATTCACACATAGGAGCACTGAATCCATTTAAATAGATACAGGGATACATACTTGGAAATCGAGTTTTGTCCCATAATTGATTCTGCTAGACAATAAAGCTAATTAAAAATGTGATATGTTGTATTTTTGGAAATAAATTATGTTATGATGAGTAGGACGCTTTTATGGGCATTGTTGCTCTTGGCTGTTTTGGGATGTAAGGAGGACAAAAGGTATCATGATGAAATCAAAATAGAAGCTGTAGGTGGGTCCGGCGCTGTTTTGAAAGACATACTTCTATTTCAGACCAGCATGAACGAAGAATTCAAAAATCCCAAAACCTCCCCTTTGGCCGATACCTATCGAAAGGATTTTGTAGGTCTGGATTTTTTTGAGCCGGATACAAACTATGTGGTCAGGGCGAAATTGGAGTTGACTCCGGAAGCCTTGCCTTTTTTAATGCCGACGACTACGGAAAGAAAATCGGAAGAGGTCGTTTATGGCATCGTCCATTTTCGACTGAATGGGAAAGAACATCAGTTAGAGGTGTACCAGAACAAGGAATTAATGCTTCAGGAAGAACATAAGGATTATCTCTTTCTCCCGTTTACAGATAATACCAATGGGGAGGAAACCTATGCCGGTGGAAGGTATATCGATTTGTCTATCCCTGAGGGGGATAGTTTGACCATTGATTTCAACAAAGCCTATAATCCCTATTGCGCTTATAATAAAAAATATTCCTGTCCTATCGTACCCAATGTAAATGCACTAAACATTAAGGTGTTGGCCGGCGTCAAGGATTTTAAGAAACACAAGGAATA
>NZ_JBATHS010000095.1:0-37555 GCF_049667165.1 Maribacter sp. | reverse complement strand
AGCAAATCATGGTCTTTTGCTTCCGCCAAGGCCAACGCATAGGCCCTGTTTCTATCGGGGTGGGGAATATCGTCCTTATGGGGCTGGTATTCCAAATGTTCGGTTAGGGAAATGGCATCCAGATTATCGCGCAACGCCTCTTGTACGCGAATGGTGGGCCAAACATTACCATCGGAAAAAACGGTATGCTGGTGCAAATCGGCCTTTAATGTCACATAACCCGGAATGGTTGGATAGCTTAGTGCTTTGGAGCTTTGATGGGTATGGCTTTGAGCACAAACCATGGAGAGGCTTAAAATCGTAACGGCCAACGTAACTATTCTGATCATAGAAGCATGTTTAAAGTGGAATCTAATGGTACCCAAAAGTACCCGTTCAAATTACTAAAAAGGGTTGGATTTCCTTAAGAAATGATACATTTATTCCTATGAATCCCGCCGAGTCCTATATCATAAACCAACAGGAACCCTTTCGGGCTATCTTATTGCATGTGCAAGTGGTCATAGAAACTACGGTTCCCGAGGTTGATTTAAAATACAAATACCGGATTCCTTTTTATTATATCAAGGGCAGGCCGTTTTGCTATTTAAATCAATCAAAGGATTATGTCGATGTGGGATTTTGGCATGCCAATCATCTAACAGTGCATCTCGATAAAATGACCACTGCTGGGAGAAAGATGATGCGCTCATTGCGTTATAGGACCTTAGAGGAGATCAATGATGGTATTCTTATTGACGTGCTGAAGGATGCCTATTCGGTCAGGGACAAAAAGTTTTGGAAATAGAATCAAGAAGTATGGGGTCGCAGAGGAAATTGTTAGAAAAGAATGCCGCGAGGCTATGACCGGGGCCTGCCTGTTAGGGGAAGGGTTTCCGGTGAACGTATCGTTCCCTTAAGAGCGGAAAACCAAAAGCGGCATTTTCGACGGGATCTTCAAAAAGCCCCTATTCCTTTTTAAGGACCACTAAGGAATTTTTCTGTATATCGGTAACATGCTTGAACAATTGCTTAAGGCCGTCGTAGTTTTCTGGTATAAAATGGGTGGTGTTCAGCTCCAGATCAAAAGAGATCAAGACCTGATTCGCTGTCTGCTGATGGTAGAATTTTAATGAGGCCGATTTTTCCCCCAGATTGATGACCTGATTTTCGGGAAGTTCATAAACCGTATACCCATCGGGGATGTTCAGGTTCATTTGATATCTGTAATTCCTTGGGTAGCCAAAATCAATGGGATAATCACGGTTTTCGGCGGTAAAGGGGTTCTGGTTGAAAAAGCGGATGAAGAATGGATTCACATACACCATACTCCCGTTAATATCAAATTCAGATTCAAACTTGAAGCGTTCCGATACGCTTTGCTCATTGCTTCGTTCTTTGGAAGCCTTATAGTAGGTAATGTTGAATTCCCCGGTAAAGGCATCTTCGATGTTCTCCAAATAGGCCTCTTCCGAACGCGAAGCGATCTCTTTTCGTAAATCGACGGCATTATATCCGAGATTCGTAATGGCCAATGTGCCGTAGGCCTTATCATTTTCAACATCATAGTTCAATTCTCCCCGAACTTGGTACCTGTTATTCTGCCAAGGAACAATATCGAACCAATAACTCTCATTTTTGAAATCCATCACCCTGCCGTAATGATTGAGGGCCCTAAAAGGCAACATACCGAAAGGAATGAATTTATCAGTGGCATCCAAGAGGTAGTCTTTTTCGTCAATCCGAACCTTTGCGATAAAATAATTGAAATCTGACATGATCGGATGCGAAGTTTTTGGCATGGCTTGCTGTCGAGTGGAAGATAACATCAATTTGGCATCGATACCTGCCGCCGATAACAGGTTGATCAATGACATATTTATTTCTGCAACATTGCCAACCTTATTGTCAAAGGCTTCCTTGACCCGGGCCTTTCGAAATATCCCGAATTCTTTGTTCCATGTATAATGGTCCCGGACGAACTCATAGATATTTTTTGCCCTTTCCAATGGGGTACCTTCCGTTAAGAGATTTTCCGGAACATTCTTTTCAAAGAAATTATTTTTTGATAATTGCTTGCCAATATCCTTATCGGTCTTGAATTCCCGATCGACAGTCTTCCATGTTTTGGTGAACTTATCAACCGTACCATCCAAGTGTAGGAGTTCCGATAATTCAAAATCGATTCTTGAAATATAATTCGAAGCGGCCAACATATAATCCTCCGCTGCCTCGAATGCAGGAATGTCTTTCATGATGTACTTTAAAACCTCACAATCTACCTCATTGGCACTACCTCGAACCTCAAAACAGTCTTTCTTGATGGTCGCATCATTGGTGCTCAACTTCAAAGTTCCGATCAAGCTTCGATTATACCGATAATATCCAGGAATTTTAGCGTTGAACTCACTATACACCTTTGGGATCGAGGATTGGAATGCCCATCCATTGAAATTATAGATAAAGGGGGAAGAGAGCTTATAATAATACTCTATGATACTGCCTTTTTGAAGTTTGGGAAACGTAAATACCTTTTCCGTCCATTTTTCGGAAATATCATTTTCGAAGAACTGATCAGGCATTACGTTCAGGGCCGTTGGCCCATTATGAGTAATCGCCCGTATTTCGATGATCTTTTCCGATGCCGATTCATTGTGGTAAAAAGGGATCGAAATCTTACCTTCCCCAAATCCGTTTTCATCAAGTATCTTGATTTTGACATGGTATTCCTTGAAAAGCCGAATGCGGTTATCGACCACTTTGAAATAATTGTCTCCCCGTTCATAAAGTACCACGGCATGAACGGTTGAATCCTTTTCATAAGCCTTATAAGCTTTTTCAGTGGTTGAGAGTTTTCCGAAATTGATCTTATCCTGTCCGATAAGGATTGCAATGTTGCTGAAAAGCAACACGAAGAACACAATACTAAAGCGCATTATACGATGGGTTTGGTGCTTTAAACCTAACTTCTTTTTGCGCTGATTATTGTAGTTGATTCACAGTTTTTCGCAGGGCCACCAAGTTGGTCAATACTTTTTCCAGATGATCCAAATGCAGCATATTGGCCCCATCACTCTTGGCGATCGAGGGATCAAAGTGGGTCTCCATAAAGATGCCGTCAACCCCTGTCGCGATTCCGGCCCGGGCGATGGTTTCGATCATGTCGGGTCGTCCTCCGGTGACTCCCGAAGACTGGTTGGGCTGCTGCAAGGAATGGGTGACATCCAACACCACAGGCGCATACTGCTTCATGGTCGGTATTCCCCTAAAGTCCACGATCATATCCTGATAGCCGAACATGGTGCCCCTATCGGTGATCATGACCTGTTGGTTGCCCGAATCGATTACCTTGGTCACAGCATGCTTCATACTCTCTGGGCTCATGAATTGCCCTTTTTTCAAATTGACGACTTTCCCGGTTTTTGCGGCTGCGACCACCAAATCGGTCTGTCTAACCAAAAAAGCGGGTATCTGTAGCACATCGACATACTCGGCAGCTAGGGTTGCATCGGATATTTCGTGGATATCGGTCACGGTAGGCACCTTAAAAGTTTCCGAGACCTTTCGTAAGATCTTCAAGGCTTTCTCATCCCCAATACCCGTAAAGGAATCCACCCGACTCCGATTGGCTTTTTTAAAACTTCCCTTAAAAACATAGGGAATTTGAAGCTTATCGGTTATAGTGACTATTTTTTCGGCAATACGCATGGCCATTTCCTCACCTTCAATGGCACATGGTCCACAGAGCAAAAAAAAGTTATTCGCAGCTGTATGTTTAAGTTGGGGAATTAGGTCTAATTGCATACCGTTCTTTTTTCAAAGATAAAATTTCTATCGGTTTATAAGGCATTTTACCACCATTGTAACAAGGCAAGTCCCGAAATTGGTATTGTTATAAAAAGATTAACAAAGATTTGTTTTAGGTTTTTTAACTTACCCATGAATACCATGAGCATTCACAGTTTAAACGATACATTAAATATAAACGGTATGGACATCATTGATACGCTTCAAAAAGAATTGAGATCCGAATACGAAACCACAAAAAAGTTTTTGGAACATTACCCCGATACCAAAAACGACTGGAAGCCCCATAAAAAATCGATGGACATGAAAACACTAGCGGTGCATGTTGTCGAAATATTCGCTTGGCCCCAGACGATTATGGATACCGAATTCCTTGATTTTGCTGTTACGCCTTATTCGCAACCCGAAATCAAGACGAAAGCAGAATTGCAACAAAAGCTAGAAAATGACTATAAAAAGGGAGCTGAAACCCTGAAGAATGTAACCTTGGCACAATTGGACGGGACGTGGGATATTCGCCAAGGGGCCATGGTTTTTCAAAAATGGTCAAAATATGGGGCCATACGCCATTCCTTGAATCAAATTACCCACCATCGTGCCCAGTTGGGGGTGTATTACCGTTTAAATGATATTTTCGTACCAGGAAGTTATGGTCCTTCTGCCGACGAGCGGTAAATCGGGCAGCCGTCATTGAACGTTTTCGGGGATAAAGGGCTTGTCCTTTGACCACATTCCCTTTGGACCAAAATCAGCGAAAAGCCTTGAAGTGGGTTTATACGCGACAAGAGCCACAAAAGAAACTCCCTCATAATCAATAAGATAAAAATAACATTACCTTATGCTGCAATGCAAAAAATAGCTGTACCTTTGCGCGCTGAAAATAGCCAGCGCTATTAAATATAAGTTATGTCAACAACAAAGAATATCGCGATTATCGCACACGTAGACCACGGTAAAACGACCTTGGTAGATAAGATCATGCACCATTGCCACCTATTCAGGGACAACCAGAATACGGGCGATCTTATTTTGGATAATAATGACCTTGAACGCGAACGTGGAATCACCATAACTTCAAAAAACGTTTCCGTTAACTATAAAGGTGCCAAGATCAATATAATCGATACTCCGGGTCACGCCGATTTTGGAGGGGAAGTAGAGCGTGTATTGAATATGGCCGATGGGGTGTTGTTGTTGGTAGATGCGTTCGAAGGTCCTATGCCACAAACAAGATTTGTACTGCAAAAAGCGATTAACTTAGGGTTGAAACCTTGTGTGGTCATCAATAAGGTTGATAAGGAAAACTGTACTCCAGAGGAAGTACATGAGAAAGTCTTTGATCTGATGTACGAATTGGGTGCCGAGGAATGGCAATTGGATTTTCCTACGGTTTATGGTTCTGCAAAGAACAATTGGATGAGCGATGATTGGAGGAACGAAACCGATTCCATAGAACCATTATTGGATATGGTCGTAGAGCATATTCCCACATTTGTACCCAAAGAGGGAAATACACAAATGTTGATCACGTCTTTGGACTTCTCATCCTTTACCGGAAGAATTGCCATTGGAAGGTTGCTAAGAGGAAGTTTGAAGGAAGGACAACAGATATCCTTGGTAAAAAGGGATGGGAGCATTGTAAAATCAAAAATAAAAGAACTCTTTACATTCGAAGGAATGGGAAGATTAAAGGTCAAGGAAGTGGTCACCGGTGATATCTGTGCCATCGTGGGGCTGGAAGGTTTTGAAATCGGGGACACGATTGCCGATATCGAAAATCCGGAAGGCTTGAAGACCATCGCCATCGATGAACCAACGATGAGTATGTTGTTTACGATCAATGACAGTCCGTTCTTTGGTAAGGATGGTAAATTCGTTACGTCGAGACACATTAAGGAGCGCTTGGAAAAGGAATTGGAAAAGAACTTGGCTTTACGCCTTGAAGCGACCGATAGTGCCGATAAGTTCATGGTTTTTGGTCGTGGGGTCCTACACCTTTCCGTATTGATCGAGACGATGAGAAGAGAGGGTTACGAATTACAAATAGGACAACCACAGGTTATTATAAGGGAATTTGATGGTGTGAAATGTGAGCCTGTTGAGCAACTGACCATAGATTTGCCTGAGGAAGTATCCGGTAGGGCTGTTGAAATGGTTTCCATACGTAAAGGTGAAATGACCAGTATGGAGGCTAGGGGCAATCGCATGCATTGCGAATTCCTTATTCCTTCACGAGGCATCATAGGGTTACGAAACCAACTATTGACGGCTACTGCAGGTGAGGCCATTATGGCACACCGCTTTTTTGAATACCAACCCATGAAAGGGGATGTACCGCAACGTCAAAATGGTTCTTTGGTTTCCATGGAAAAGGGGAAAGCCATTCCCTATTCCATTGACAAATTACAGGACAGGGGTAAGTTTTTTGTAGATCCAGGTGAGGATATCTATGAAGGTCAGGTTATTGGTGAAAATTCACGTGGAGATGATATGACCATAAATATCACCAAAACAAAGAAACTTTCAAACGTACGATCTTCAGGAGCGGATGACAAGGCAAAGATTGTGCCTGCCATTAAATTTTCCCTGGAAGAAGCCTTGGAATACATTCAAAAAGACGAATATGTTGAGGTTACTCCCAAACACATTCGTTTGAGAAAGATTTATTTGACGGAAGTAGATCGTAAACGGAATAAAATCGCGTAAGGATATAAATACCGTACATAAAAAAAGGCCCTGACGGTAAGTCAGGGCCTTTTTTATTGATTTTTATTGATTTATTCTTTGACAAAATCTTTAGGAGCCTGATGCATCGCGGCAGCCGCAGCCCCTATGATACCGGCTTCATTACGCAGTTCGGCCGGAATGACCGGGGTATCGATCGTGATATAATCCTTGAACTCATCGAAATTTTTAGAGGTACCCCCACCGAGGATGATACAATCCGGGGAAACCAGCAACTCGACCAATCCCAAAAATGTATTAAATCGTTTGCCCCATTTCGCATAGGATAAATTATCCCGCTCCTTGGCAGCAGCCGACGCCCACTCTTCGATTTTTGAATACTTTTTATAGGGAATTTGGCCCATTTCAAAATTGGGGATGAGCTCGCCATCCAAAAATGCCCCACTTCCCAATCCGGTACCGATGGTAATCATGATCACAAGCCCCAATTTACCTTTGCCAATACCATAGTTCATGGTGGCAAATCCTGCGGCATCGGCATCATTGTGCACGGTTACCGGAAGGCCCGTTGCATCGGCGAACAATTCCCGTACATTTACGCCCAACCATTTTTTGTGCAGATTTCCGGGTGATTTACAGATACCATTTTTTATGACGGTAGGAAAACCCACACCAATAGGTCCTTTGTGGTTGAAGAAGGCTACGATTTCTTTGACCACTTGGGCCATTTCCTTCGGTTTTCTAGAGGGTGGGGTTGGTATTCGATGGCGCTCGGTCAACATTTCACCCGTAAGGGAGTCCACCAATGCGCCCTTCATTCCAGAACCTCCAATATCAATACCAAGAACTACCATTTTTATTTTTTTGTTTTCAAGCGCAAAGTAATAAAAAGAATTGGCTAATTATGGGTTGTGCCGCTTGAAATTGAACAGTAATACGCTGTAGTGAACTTCTGATAAAACCAAGAAAGGGGAATCCAAAAAGTCAAAATAATACGTTTGAAGAAACGAAGTAATGTAATTTATAGCTTGATATACAGCAATTTACAGATTACTTCGTTCCTTCTGACGACTATGGTCAATACTTTTTAAATCCCCTTTCCTGGTTATTGTAACATGTTTAAGGCAATGATCGTATTTACCACGATTTCCTCATCCATTTCATCGATTTCGGTTTCGGAGACATAGGTAACGGAGAACATTTTGCCCTTATAGGTATCATCGGATAGGTCAATGCTATCTAAGGCATCTTGGGAAATATGCTCGAATTCAATCGAAAACCCATCGGTATCCGTAAAATAGTAAATACCGTCCTCAACGCCTTCAAAGGTGGCGTTCACTTTTTCCGATTCTTGGATAACTGGGGCGTTAAGCCCTGAAACAAGTAGCAATAACGTAATAAATAGTGTTTTCATAATGCAATGTTTAAATTAAATTATAGGATGAATAAGCTTGTAATGAGATGCAGGGTTAAGGTAGACTTCATTCCAAAATCCTACCTTTAAGTGAAGGTTTACCTTGCCATAAGATTGCCGATACTAGGAATGAACCATTCCAGAACCCAGATTCCGGGGATAGGCTGTTGCCCGCTTTTTTTAAGAAAGACGGAAGACTTTGAATTCCTGTTCCAAATACCTGGGAACAGGCAGGGCGCTATTGATTCCATATGTAGACAAAAGGCAAGATCAGCCTTGCCAAAATGCACCACAAATGAAGTGCATTTTTTTGATACATTGTAGTTTTTTAGCAATATTTTATAACGATATCAGAAGATATAAAAGGCGCAAAGCCAGCAGGTTATAAAAGGGGGGTTAGTCATTTTCGGGGATTTGCCCGAATAGACGGCCCTAGGCCCACAAGCCGTATGCAATCCCCTTGAAATATAGGGCAATATTCTTAGTTTAATTTCAATAAAAAGGAACGTTAAATTTTAAGATGGCAATTCATAAATTCAGTACCTATGCACCCGAATTTGTACCATGGAATGGATTGTTATGAATAAAGGAATAATAATAAAAAAATACATACCTTAAAGGTGTTAATCAAATAGGAACAATGAATCTTAAAGACGGAGTAAAAACCGCTGAAAATAAAGTTTCGGATGAAGCCAACGAATTAAGTGCCTTTGTCAAGGACAAGAACAAATCGCTTGTAGATCGCCTAGAGTCCTATGAAGACATTATAAATTTGGAAGTGGGTGATACCGGTCTTAACCGTGCGAAAACCATGGAACGTGAATTCGGGATTCGACAGTTGTATATAAAATATGAAGGGGATAACCCCACGGGTACCCAAAAAGACCGCATTGCGTTTGCCCAGATTTATGACGCCCTTCGAAGGGAATACGATGTTGTTTCCTTGGCTACCTGTGGCAACTATGGGGTTGCTGTTGCTTTGGCAGCCAACTTGGCAGGCATCGAATGTAAGATATATATTCCCGAATGTTATAGCACCGATCGCATAGTGGAAATGGAAGCCTTAGGTGCACAGATCATAAGGCTGCCAGGAAGTTATGAGGATGTGGTGGTACGGAGTACTGAACTGGCCTTGGAAAACGATTGGTACGATGCCAATCCTGGGGGTTCGAATACCCCATTACAGATATCGGCCTATTCGCAAATTGCCATGGAGATTTATGAGGATTTGGGAGATGCCCCTAAATATTGTGCGGTACCGGTTTCGAACGGGACTTTGATGGCAGGAATTTATCGTGGCTTTGTGAGTTTGTATAAAAGGGGGAAAACCTCCCAAATACCTAAAATGATCGCCGCTTCCTCGACCCGTAAGAACCCCATAGTGCAATCTTTCTTATCGGGATTGGATCATTGTAAGGATTTGAATCCGGAAGCCATAAAAGAAACAAAATATAACGAACCGTTGATCAACTGGCATAGTTTTGACGGGGAGGAGGCCTTATATGCCCTCCGGGAATCCCAAGGAGAGGCTTTTAACATCAGCGATCGTAAAATGAAGGAAATGACCTCTTTATTGGCCAGGAAAGAAGGGTTTAGAATACTTCCGGCCGCAACGGCCGGCTTGATTGCCCTCTTGGAAATGGATGAAAAATTGAACTTTGAACCAGGCCGTTTCGTGGCGGTGTTGACTGCAAAAAATTAAGCGAATATGAAAAAAACAATAGATGGTAAGGCACTGGTATATTGTGAAGGTGCCTTCAATACCCCAAATGGTAAGACAGCCCATGGCCTTGTACGTTTTACGGAGCGCTATGAAGTAGTTGGCGTTTTGGACGCAAAATATGCGGGACAGGACGCCGGTGAAGTCCTGGATGGAAAAGCGAACGGGATTCCCATTTTCGCATCCATTGACGAGGCTGCAAAGGCCCTTTCAAAATCTGGGAACACCCCAAAAACGCTGGTAATCGGGCTTGCTCCAGACGGAGGTCGTCTGCCGTCAGAGGCTAAGGGCACTATTAAAAAAGCACTTCGGAAAGGATGGAATGTTGATAGTGGGTTACATGATTTTCTGACCAATGACCCCGAGATGGTAAAATTGGGCCACGAAAATGGCGGTCGCATCCGCGATGTCCGCAAGACACCCGATCGTGATACGCTCCATTTCTTTACAGGGGATATTGAAAAGGTTGATTGTTTAAAGCTAGCCATTTTGGGTACCGATTCCGCCCTCGGAAAGCGCACCACGGCTTGGATTATTGTCCATGCCTTTCGCAAGGCAGGTCTAAAGGCTGAAATGATCGGGACAGGGCAGACCGCATGGATGCAAGGTGCCAAATATAGCATGGTCATGGATAGTTGTATCAACGATTTTGTATCTGGTGAAATAGAGTATGCCGTGGTGAGTGCGTTCGAAAATGAAGACCCTGATGTGATCGTCATTGAAGGGCAGGGGAGTCTTATGAATCCGGCCTATCCTGGGGGATTCGAGATTTTGGCAGCTGGGCGACCCGATTTTGTGATCATGCAGCATGCTCCTAAGCGTATCGAATATGATGGTTTCCCGGGGTACAAACTCCATTCCCTAAAGGAACAGATCAATGCGGTGGAAGTGATTTCCGGTAAAAAGGTAATCGCCATTACTGTGAACCATGATTTGATGGAAAGCGATGAAGAAATATTGGAAGCTTGTAAGAACATCACCTTGGAGACTAAATTGCCCGCCTATGATGTGCTGCGTTTTGGGGCAGATCAGCTGGTTTCCATTTTAAAGGAACAATTAAAATGACATCGATTCGATCTTTGGTTGTTTTTGAAAAACTATCGGTACACAAGATCAGCATAGAACCCAAAAGGGTCAAAGCAGTCTATACGGTTTCAAAACGGGATGGTACCAGCGTTACGAACGAATTGATCTATTCGTATGATGCTCCCTATTTTGATAAAAAGAATCCAGAGGATGTGAATTTGGCCTCCATGATGATGGCCCAGGTGGCGCTGAATTATGGACTCTTTTTCGAAACCATTGAATTCGATGGCTTCTATGACGATACCGACAAAAGTTTCCTAAGGGATATGATGGAGAATACCTCCAGGGAAATCCTGGTGAACAAATTCTTACATAAAAATGAATTTCTAAGACCTCCTTTCGATGCGATAAAACCTGAAAAAATGGAGCGTTATACCGCTGCCAAAATCGTATTCACCAATTCGGATTTTGCCCAGCTGAAACTCGAAAGGAAATCAGGCGAAACCGAGTTGAATTCCTATGCGATCTTGAGTAGCGGTGGTAAGGACAGTCTTTTGACCTACGGTATAATCAAGGAAATAGGGGAGGCCCATCCTATATTCATAAATGAAGCTGGCCGGCATTGGTTTACCGCGATCAACTCGCACAAATATTATAAGGCCACCGAACCGAATACCGCAAAGCCTTGGTGTAATAGTGATCGCATCTTCAACTGGATGGTGAAGCAGATGCCTTTTATAAAAGAGAACTTTCAGAACATCAGGGCCGATATATATCCCATTCGACTTTGGACGGTAGCCGTTTTCCTTTTTGGAACCTTGCCCATCGTTCGTAAACGCCATATCGGCAATGTACTTATCGGCAATGAGTATGATACCACGGTAAAGGGCAACCATGAGGGTATTACACACTATAATGCGATATACGACCAAAGTAAATATTTTGACAATGCATTGACCCGATACTATAAAAAGAAAGGCTGGAACATATACCAATATTCCATTTTGCGAAGTCTTTCCGAATTGCTGATTTTGAAGGTTCTGGTAAAACGTTATCCCGAATTACAGGCCCAACAAGTATCTTGCCATGCCGCGCATGAAGAAAACGGAAGAATGTTGCCCTGTGGCAATTGTGAAAAATGCCGACGTATCATAGGAATGCTGAAAGTGTTGGACGAAGACCCTAAACGATGCGGGTATACCGAAGCGCAGATTGAAAAAGGGTTAAAGGCGCTATCGGCCCGAAGTGTCAAACAAATCGGAAGCGATGCCTCACATTTGTACTACCTGTTAGTTGGGAAAGGGTTGATCGAGAAGAACGAGCATAGCCTAAGAATGGCCAAGCCCCATCCTGAAATCTTAAAACTGCGCTTCGATAATGAACGAAGTGTGATGGACGACCTGCCCCACCATATTCGAAAACCCCTCTTCGAAATTTTGGCAAAACATGCTGATGGGGCCGTGCAGTGGCATGACCGAAAATGGCATACCTTCACACTTAAATTCGATGAATAAAAATCATATTATTTAGTATATAAAACGATGAAGACACAACATAAAAAAAAGTCGGGATTTCTATGGGAAGAATTTACCTGGCCAGAAATCGAAGCCTATTTAAAAACCGTTGATACGGTTATCCTTCCTTGTGGGGCCATTGAACAACACGGACCTCATTTACCGGTTGATGTGGATTATTATGATGCCAAATATATGGCATACAAAGTGGCCGAGGCCTGTCAGGACCCAAAACCATTGGTATTGCCCACTATTCCTTTCGGTGTTTCTTTTCATCATGATGATTTCAAAGGTACCTTAAGTGTTTCCAATGACGCATTATCCAAATTTGTTTATGATCTGGGAATGAGCTTGGCAAAAAATGGGGTCAAGAAAATCATCATCCTTAATGGGCACGGTGATAATGCACCCACCTTGAGTTATGCAGCCCAAATGATAACACGGGACACCAATATTTTCGTTTGCGTCGATACGGGGGAAACCAGTGATTCGGTCCTTAATAAACTTATCGATACGCCGAACGATATACATGCCGGGGAAATCGAGACCAGTACTACCTTGGCCATTCGTCCAGATAGCGTTCAAATGGACAAGGCCGTCAACGAAACCATGGAATTTGGCAGTACGTATTTGGATTTTGACAATGATTTAAGCGTAAACTGGTATGTACATACCCATAAAATATCGGAAAGTGGGGTCATGGGCGATGCGACAAAGGCTACGGCGGAAAAAGGCGAGAAAATGTGGGAATTGATGATCCACCATATGGTACGCTTTGTAGAATCTATAAAGAATACCCCCTTGAAAGATCTATATCAAAAACGATATTGATGCGCATTACCCATATTTCCTTTGAGCGTTTGGACTTAAAATTGTCAGTGCCCTATACGATTGCTTACGAGACCATTTCAAAAACCACCAACTTTATTTTGAAATTGGAAACCGATGGCAAGTTAGTGGGTTATGGTTGTGCTGCCCCTGACCAGGTTGTGACAGGTGAGCATCCTGATGATGTGGCGAAGGCCATAGATGCCCTGATTATACCCTATTTGATCGGTAAGGATCCTTTTACGTATGCCTTGGTTTTGATGGAGTTGAAATTGCTGTTGGGAAAACGATCGTCCGCATTGGCCATGGTCGATATGGCTTTGTTTGATTTGGTGTCCAAAAAGGCCCAGGTTCCTTTGTATAAATTCTTGGGAGGATTCAGGAGTAGTATTGCGACCAGTATCACCATTGGTATATTAAGTGTGGAGGATACCTTGAAACATGCCCAGGAATATGTACAACAGGGTTTTTCGATACTAAAGGTCAAAGGGGGGGGTAACCTGGAGGATGACGTGGAAAAAATGATCAAGCTTCATGAGCGATTCCCTGAAGTTACATGGCGTTTTGATGGCAATCAAGGGTATTCCGTAAAGCAGTCCATTGCCTTTGTAAATGCCACGAGCGCTTTGGGCATTGAAATATTCGAACAACCCACAAAAATTGAGGCTGAAGAACGTTTGGGCTTGGTTACGGACCAGGTCGCCATTCCCGTAATGGCGGACGAAAGCTTGAAAACCCTGACCGATGCCTTTCGTTTGGCACAGAATGAACGGGTTGATATGGTGAATATCAAACTTCAAAAAGTAGGGGGTATTATGGTGGGCATGCACATCAATTCGGTTGCCAAAGCAGCTCATTTGGAAGCCATGGTGGGCTGTATCGATGAATGTGGCTTGGGTATTGCGGCGGGGTTGCATTTCGCCTTGTCCCGACAGAATGTCCAGTATGCCGATCTTGATGGCCATCTAGAACTGGTGGCAGACCCCTATAAAGATATTTTTGAGCTTAAGAAGGGTATATTGTATCCTTCGGAAAAATATGGGTTGGGCTATTCCGAAGCGGGATGATTTTTCTAAGCGTAGGGTGAGGTTTGTAAAACCTTAAAAAAGGAAATCATTCACTGGGTTGCACGTAATAATCAATGGAATTCAAAGAATGGTCTGCCTCGATAAATTCAAGAATCCTGTCCATATTCTTGCCAAACCACGTCAAGGTATTGAGCTGTTTGTTTTTACCGATAACGCTTGATATGGTTTCATCCCGATTGCCAAACCTATAGCCTCCTTTTTGTATCCAAAGCATATTCAATAGATGCTGCATCACCACATTGCCCAATTGATCGATTGATATGGCAATCTGTAATAGGTATTCACCGAGGCCCGAAAACCCCTTAGCGAATAGGTTATGGAATAACCCATATACAAAACCCAAAGGGGTGGTCAGCACCACAAGGACTATGGAAATAACGAATAATAAAAGTCCGATAAACGGACTTACTTTTTGATTGGGGGCGGAGGCTTTTTTTTCTTGTATCATACTACTTAAGGAACGTACTTAAAGCGCCCGTTATTGTTTTTTTCCAATTTATAGATGTCCCAAACCTTGCTACCGCCCCCCTTTTCCAATTTTTGGGCAATGATGCAGCGTTCCCCATCAGTGCGAAGATTTATAGATCCATAGACGGTGACATTGCGTTCCTTAAGTTTATCGTTCTTTTCCTGAATTTGGTCAATGAGTTTCAATTTTTTTGTAGGGGATGTGGTTGTTGCCAAACGTATTTCCAGTTCTTTGATCTCCTTGAGCACTTTATTTTCATTTTCACGGTGCGAACGCGCCAGTTCAGTACTGAATATCAGAGGCCTTTCGCCCCGCCCATTTACGCCAATGGCCCCTAAGGTATCTGGTCTGGGGTGGGAATGTTGTTCTTCGTCCCCACTCGAAATTACGGTGGCCACTGAATTCAGGCATTTTAAGAACAGACTGGTGAAATCGGCACTACCATGATGACAGGCTTTGGAGACGTCAGCCTCGAATATCTTGCGTGCATTTTCTATAAATTCATTTTCTTCGGTACCGGAATTGAAATCCAACGTTTGCCCGGTATGCTTTTTCAGTAGGAATTCCTCGGCCTTGATATTCAAGTCCCCCCCTAGAAGAATGTTGATATCCTTATAGTTCAGTTTAAAGACGATCGAATGACCGTTTTTAGTCTTGCCTTTACCACCTAGGGAGCGCAGTGCCTGCTTACCGTTTATGGTTTCGATGATCGGGCCTAGAATCTGTATGTTCAGTGGCTTGTGAACTTCAAAACCTTCAAGGTATTGGTCGGCTTCACTGACCATTTTTATATCCCCGATGATCTTGTTGTTATCGAGCATACGTTTTAGAAGTTTGGCATAATCTTTATCCCACTGCGCATTGCCTGAGGGATGTTTCCAATGGGGCTCATGGGCCAGATAATCGGTTACCTTTTGTTTGCTGTCGAAAAGTTCGGTGTAATAGGTTCGGTCGGTTTTAATGGAATCCCCAAAATAGGAGGGTTTTATATTTTCTTGATATTCAAGAAGGCCGTTGTGTACGAAGTCCTTGAAAAACACATTCGGTTCACCCGCCAAATAATGATACCCCCCGTAATGGTCTTGGTCCGGATGACTGGCTATCGCATATTTAAAGGTCCATTCGGTTTTGAATTCACTATACCTCCATTTTAAGTAACGCCACATATTGTCCCCAAAACCTGCATCGACGATGATATGTTCATCATCAGGGGTAACGATCAGGGCGCCGTCGCCTTGCCCCACATCCAAAAAGACAATTTCCAACACGCGTTCGTCGAGAAGGGCATCTTTATGCATCCAACCGTTTTCCCCTCTGACCCGTACAAGTATATAGTCCCCATCGGTTTTTTTTGGTTTCAGAATACCGACCCAATCGCCAAAGATGATCTGATGTATTTTCTTATCGCCTTTACTACCGTTATCATCTTTATAGAGGTGTGCGAAAGGATAGTTGGCATATTTAAATCCTGTATATTCCAATTGGGGCATAACTATGTAGTTTACTTAAAGTTATTGAATGTGAAGGTGGGTAAGGTGATTTTTTGTGGGAATTCATAGGTTTTCTGTAGGAATGGTTCATTTTTGGTCCTTTTCGGACCGTTTATGGTTGTCAGAGCGGCGAAAAAGGGTGTGTATGTTCGCTTGAAAACACCCACTTGAATCCATAATATTCGTAGTTTTAATGCAGGAACCGGTACAGACACCCGAACTGATTTATCTTGGGAAGGAGTCTTGTTCGAAACCAATGTATATACGATGAAGATAGCTACCGGATTGGAGGTGTTGATGAACGATTCACAGCTTCAGAAAGAATTCAAGGGGAATGTGGCCTTGCTATGTCATAATGCTTCCATCGATGCCCATTATGGGCATGCCGCCCTAAGGTTCAAAACACTTTTCGGCACAAGGTTCGTGAAGCTTTTTGGTCCACAGCACGGGTTTTCTACCGATGCACAGGACAATATGATCGAAACGGCGCATGTTGAGCATCCTTTTTTCAAGATTCCGGTGTATTCCCTCTATTCGGAAACCCGGGTACCTACGGATGCCATGCTTGACGGGATCGATCATTTTTTTGTAGACCTTCAGGATGTTGGGTGTCGTATGTATACCTACATATACACACTGACCCTATTATTGGAAAAGTGTATGGATAAGGATATCGAGGTTATCGTGCTCGATCGTCCAAATCCATTGAACGGGACTACTTTGGAAGGCAATGTTTTAGATCCCAAGTATGCCTCTTTCATCGGTCGTCATCCTATTCCGGTACGCCATGGGATGACCTTGGGAGAATTAGGCAACATGCATCAGCGGTTTTGGGCAGGAAAAAGCATAAAGTACAGGGTAATAAAAATGCGGCATTGGGACCGTTCCATGTTTTTTGAGGACACGAAATTACCCTGGTTGTTGCCTTCGCCAAATCTGGCCAGGTTCGAAAGTGCCTTGACTTTTCCCACAACGGTGTTGTTCGAAGGAACCCAGTTAAGCGAGGGTAGGGGAACGACACAATCCTTGGAAATTGTCGGTCATCCGAAAATAGAGCCCTATGCGCTCTATGAGGGGCATTTGAAACGAGCTTTGGAAAAGACGGGCTTAGAAGGGGTGGCCCTTCGACCCATCACTTTTTTACCCACATTTCAGAAACACCGGGACCAGGTCTGCGGAGGATTTCAAATTCATGTTACCGACAAGAAGAAATTTGAGCCTTGGCGTGTTGGGCAATGGCTTATGCGGGAGTTGTTCTATCTTATGGAAGGGGATTTTAAGTGGTTGCAACCACCCTACGAATATGATTATGTGAACCTGCCCATCGATATCATCAACGGAACAGATCGATTAAGGCATTGGGTGGAACAAAATGAAAGTATGGAAATGCTTGAATCTTTTGAGGATTTTGAAGCATATCGGCATAGGTTCGAAAGTATAAAGTTATACTAGCACCAACCCAGATGGAACATACATTCGAAGGTAGGTGATTCGTATGGTAAGCGCCCATGTAGACATGCTAAACAAGCGGGTTTATACCGCTTTTTGAACAACCTCGAACACTTTGCTGCCGTCGCATTTCAAGGTCTTGGATGGGTATTTTAAGATCAATGCATAATCATGGGTGGCCATAAGGATGGTCCTGCCTGATTTATTGATTTCCTGAAGTACTTTCATGACCTCGACGCTGGTCTGTGGATCCAGGTTTCCCGTAGGCTCATCGGCCAAAATGAGTTCAGGGTCATTCAGAAGGGCGCGGGCTATGGCAATTCGCTGTTGCTCCCCCCCAGAAAGTTCATGCGGAAATTTAAAGCCCTTGGTCTTCATGCCCACTTTGGTGAGCACGTCAACAATTTGAGTGTTCATTTCAGCCGGGTCTTTCCATCCTGTGGCCTTAAGTACAAATAAGAGGTTATTGTTGATGTTGCGGTCGGGCAATAGTTTAAAATCCTGAAAGACAATCCCCAACTTACGCCGTAGGTACGGGATGTCTTTTTCCTTAAGGGTTTTAAGGTCGAACCCCACGATATTGCCTTCGCCTTGTTGTAAGGGCAAATCCCCATAAAGGGTTTTCATAAAGCTGCTCTTACCACTGCCGGTCTTGCCGATCAAGTAGACGAACTCTCCCTTTTTTATGTCCAGACTCACTTCATTCAACACCAAGCTTTCCTTTTGGAAAACCGCGACATCCTTCAATTCTAAAATAGATTCTGACATATTCTTAATGTTGATATAAAAGTAATAAGTTCTACATGAAATCAAAGGCAGCCCACCTAAAATATTTTACTTTGTTCTCGTTACATTTTTATGTTGCGAATATACTTAGGTACAATATTTGCCGTTATTGTTTTTAACTACGAAAGTAGCCCTTTATACGAATGCCGCTCCGGCGGGATTTCTTGAAGGCGATTTTAAATACGAGTACGGAATTTTTAAAAATAGTTAGAACACTATGCTGAAAAGAATAACCGTTTTTATTCCTATTTTCACAGGAATGCTTTGGTTGGGAACGGCCCAGGAAACCAAAATCTATACCCACGATCAGAAAGATTACCAAGATGCCTTGGCATTGTTCAATAATGAGCAATACCAAGCTGCGCAGACTATTTTCGAAAAGGTCAAATTGGCGACCAAGGACGATGAGACTGCGGCCAATAGTGCCTATTATTCGGCCAATGCCGCGGTGCGTTTAAACCAATTGGGAGCTGATCGCCTTATGGAGGATTTTGTGGAAAATCACCCAACATCCACCAAACGTAACGCTGCCTATTCCGATGTGGCCGATTATTACTTTGAAACAGGAAAATATCCCTATGCCTTGAAATGGTATAATAAGGTGGATCAAAGTGCCATGTCATCTAAGGAGATGGACAAGTTTAATTTCAACTATGGCTATTCGCTGTTTTCCTCCGGAAAGGGCAAAGAGGCCGAAAGCTATCTGGGCAAGGTGGTCAATTCGCCGGTTTATGGCTCCCAAGCGAAGTATTATCTAGGGTACATTGCCTATCAACAAGACGACTATGAGGGGGCCAATGAACGCTTTGACCAGATTACGGACCCCGAATTGTTGGATGAAAAACTGTCGTACTACCAAGCGGACATGAATTTTAAACTTGGGAAGTTCGAGGAAGCGATAGCGGTGGCCAAAAAGCAATTGCCTAAATCAGATAGAAATGAGGTTTCCGAATTGAACAAGATCATCGGGGAGAGCTATTTCAATCTTGGCCAATATGCGAACGCCATACCGTATTTAGAGGCCTATAAAGGTAAAAAGGGCAAATGGAGCAATACGGATTATTACCTTTTGGGGTATTGTTTTTATAAGCAGGGTGATTTTGCCAATGCCATTCAACAATTCAATAAGATCATCGGGGGTACGAACAGCGTTTCCCAGAATGCCTATTACCATTTGGCCGAATGTTATCTGAATTTAGATAAGAAACAAGAAGCTTTGAATGCCTTTCGAAATGCTTCCCAAATGGATTTCTCGCCAGACATCCAAAAAGATGCCTATCTGAACTATGCCCGATTGAGCTATGAGATAGGGAATGCGTATGAACCCGTTCCCCAAGTTATTTCGAGTTATTTGGAAAAATACCCCAATGATGGCCATGCCCAGGAAATGCAGGGTTTGTTGGTAGATTCGTATATCACATCAAAGAATTTTGAGGGAGCCATGACATTGCTCGAAAAGAACCGAAACTATGCCAGTAAGGCCACGTATCAAAAAGTGGCCTTTTACCGGGGGGTAGAATTGTTTATCGATAGTGATTATGCAGGTGCCCATGAAAACTTCACCAAATCCTTATCCAATGCCGAAGATGCACTCTTTAAGGCCAGGGCAAGTTATTGGAATGCTGAGGCCTTATATATGTTGAACCGTTTCGAGGAGGCCTTGGCCAATTATATCGATTTCAAAAAGAATTCAAGTGCGAGGGGCACTGCCGAATATAATGATGTGGATTACAATTTGGGGTATGCCTATTTCAAGGTTAGGGACTATGGCAATGCCATCAGCAATTTTGATGGTTTCACCAAATCAGGGACCTCGGATCAAGATAAATTGAATGATGCCTATCTGCGATTGGGCGATAGTTATTTCGTGACCAGCAAGTATTGGCCTGCCATAGAAACCTATAACAAGGCGCTGGCATTATCTGGCCCAGAAAAGGATTATGCGGCCTTTCAAAAAGCATTGAGCTATGGGTTTATTGACAAAAGTGATTCGAAGATCGAGGAGTTGGATAAATTCGTCGCTAGATACCCAGAATCAACGTTAAAGGATGATGCCCTTTTTGAATTGGGTAATTCCTACATCACGGCCGGTCAGGAAAACAAGGGCTTGATGACTTATGACCGGCTTATAGAAGGCTACAGGGGAAGTTCTTTGGTGCCCCAGGCCATGCTCCGTCAGGGATTGGTACATTACAATGCGAATAGAAATGAAAAGGCCTTGGAAAAATTCAAGACCGTGGTCAGGGATTTCCCGAATACCCAGGAAGCCATTCAAGCTGTGGCAACGGCAAAATTGGTCTATGTTGATTTGGGTCGTGTGAATGAATATGCAGCATGGGTGCGTGATCTCGATTTTGTTGAAGTCACCGATACGGAACTCGACAATGCCAGTTTTGAATCTGCCGACAAGCAGAGTATGGAAGGAAATACCAATGCCGCCATTAAGGGCTATGAAAGTTATTTAAAACAATTCCCTAATGGATTGCATGCGGTTAAGGCCAATTTTAATTTAGCACAGTTGTATTTTGCCAAGAGCCAGAAAGATAAGGCATTGCCCTATTTTAAATATGTGGCCGATCTTGGTGCAAGTGAATATGCAGAACAGGCATTGACGCGGGTGTGTGAGATCTATATCGGAAATAACGATTATACGACGGCCCTGCCCTATCTGGAACGATTGGAGGAACAGGCCGATATACAACAGAACAGGACATTCGCCCAATCCAATTTAATGAAGGGTTATTACGAACAGGGAAATTACGGGCAGACCATAGCCTATGCCGAAAAAGTGCTGGCGACGCCCACTATAGATAATCGTATAAAAAGTGATGCCCAAATAATGATCGCCCGTTCGGCCATTCAGACCAATGATATGAATCGGGCAGAAACCGCCTATGCGGAAGTATTGAAGATCGCCAGTGGTGAAACCGCGGCAGAAGCCCTCTATTACGATGCGTATTTCAAAAACCAGGCTGGGCAAAATGAGGCATCGAATACATCGGTACAAAAATTGGCCAAGGATTATTCCAGTTATAAGCAATGGGGTGGTAAAGGGTTGATACTTATGGCCAAGAACTTTTATGTCTTGGGCGATGCGTATCAAGCGACCTATATCCTCGAAAGTGTCAGTACCAACTTCAGCCAATACCCAGAGCTCGTTGCCGAGGCGAAAGGCGAATTGGCCATCATCAAGGCCAAGGAGGCCCAACGTAATTCATCTGTTAATCCTGACGGAAATTAATATCCCGATAAAGAACACATTATGTCAAAGCATATATACCTTCTAGTTGTCATTTTCGGATTTTCACAACTAGTACTGGCCCAAGATGAGAAAGATGATATCGGAACCGAAACGGTAACCGTGACAAAAGCTTATTCGCCAACCATTTCCGATGCCTTTAAAATCAAGTCGATGCCCAACCTGAATGATTCCATCGTCCTTCAGAAAAAGAAGATCGAATACAGTATTTTCTCGGTACCGGTAGCTTCGACCTTTACCCCGGCCAAGGGGAAGGCTTCCACCGTTAAAAAGTTGCCGCCGCCGGCATTGTACAACTCCTATGCTACGGCTGGCTTGGGAAACCCTGGCAATGCCATGGCCAAGTTTTATACGAGTAGGGCGATCAATAGGGACGAACGCTTGGATTTGGGTCTTAACCATAACTCTTCAAGAGCGGATATCGATGGGGTTGATTTGGAAAGCAAATATGCCAATACCACGGTTGACGCCTCGTACTCCAAAAGGGACAGGGATATGAATTGGGGCGCCGATATTGGCTTACAGCATCAATTGTACAATTGGTACGGCCTGCCTGAAGGCGCTTATGACCTAGCAACAATAAATACCATCGATGAGCGCCAGAATTATTTTATGGGCGAGATAGGGGCCCATATCAATGTAGAGGAAGCCTACTTTAAAAATGCCAACCTCACCTATAGACGATTTTGGGATGCCGTCGAATCAGGCGAAAATAGGGCGATTTTCAAGACAGGATTCGAATTTCCCTTGGAAGAGGAATTCTTCGGAATCAATATCCATATGGATTATGTCGGAGGTAGTTTTGCCAATGCCGATGTGAATAGTCCCACCAATGACGGGGGTATCGACTATAGCAATTTTCAGGTCGGGATCAACCCCACATTGCGCATGCTTAGGGATGACCTCACCCTTGATTTGGGCGTGAACATTGTGTATGGGATGGACATGGAGAACAGTGAAAATAATTTTTACATCTATCCTGCCGTGGCAGCATCCTATCGGTTGATGGATGAAACGGTCATTGCCTATGGCGGGATCAAAGGGGAGTTACGGCAAAATTCGTACTATGGCTTTGTTGCCGAGAATCCTTACGTCTCCCCAACATTGGATATACTGCCCACCGATGCCCAATATGATGCCTATATAGGTTTTAAAGGTCAATTATTGCCTAATTTAAGCTACAATATCAAAGGGTCGTATACCGCGGAAAATCGAAGGCCTTTGTTCAACCTTAACCCCCAGAATGATTTCAGGAATGATGAAAAAGGGTATTATTATGGCAACTCCTTTGAGGTGTTCTACGATGATATAAAAACATTGGGATTGTTTGGGGAATTGAATGTGGATATAAATCGCAATTTTACCTTGGGCGTGAATGCCGAGGTCTATGATTATGATACCGAAACAAATAACCCCGCTTGGAACTTGCCCAACCTGAGAGGATCTCTTTTCATGGATTACCAAATCGATGAACAATGGTATATGGGGGTGAATCTATTTTATATCGGGGAGCGTGAGGATTTTTCAAACACCGTTGTTCAAACGCCGACCCCTGGGCTAACTGACGCTACCTTGATCACCTTGGACAGCTATTTTGATGCCAATGCCCATGTAGGCTATCGGGTTAACGACCAATTGTCCATTTTCCTGAAAGGGGCGAATCTGTCCAATAATAGCTATCAAAAATGGGCTAATTTTCCCGTTCAGGGCTTTCAGTTGCTGGGTGGGGCTACCTATAAATTTGATTTTTAACGACAAAGCGGTTTGGGATGGTCGTATGGGCATCTAGGGTGGCTTCGAGAACCACGCAATCATGATGGGTTTGGTTTTGAGGAGGGCGATGGGTACTTACGTCAGTCCTTGCACATGAAAATACCCCATAAATCACTACATTAGAGAGGTCAAAAGCATCATGCATCGTCTTGAATTCCCTCCAAAAACATATCCATTTGATAATGTGCCTAATAGGCGTTTCCACAGTGTGGTCACAGAATCTCATCAGAAATCCGAGCTTTGAGGCCTTCGTCCACTGTCCCGAACAATTGGGCAATTTTAGCGAGGATGTAGAAAGTTGGTCGACCCCAACAAAGGGTTCAACCGATTATTTCAATGGGTGTAGCACTGCGATGGGTACCCCCGAAAATTTCAATGGGTCACAACCCGCGGATTTCGGGGTGGGCTATGCGGGGCTGTATCTATATGCCCCTGACGATTATCGGGAATACATTCAGACCGCATTGTCACAGCCTTTGGTAAAAGGGAAAAAGTATAGCATTTCATTTTATGTAAGCCTAGCGGAACGTTCCGATTTTGCAATTAAGGAATTCGGGCTCCTTTTTGCAAGCAACGAATTGGATTTTTCCATTCGCAAGGAACTTTCAAAAATGCATTTGTACAAAGCCACCGATAATGAATATCATTATATGGAAATAGGCTATCCAAATTTTATTAAGGATACCAAGGATTGGATTTTGATCCAGTCACAATTTGTGGCCAAGGGTACAGAGCGGTTTTTTATTTTCGGCAATTTTAAGAATAATAAGCGTACCAGATTGTTCAAGACCAAACGCAATGCCAAGCAAGGGGCGTATTACTATATCGATATGGTGTTATTGGAATCTGCCGAACCCACTGATTTTGCTGAAAAACCGCGTAGTATCGACTCTGCTTTGGAGGAAGGGAATATGGTATTGGATAAAAACCATGTTTTCAAGAGCGTGTTTTTTGAATTTGATCGTTCTGATATCCTGGCGGAGGCCAAAGCGGAAATACAGCATGTGTATCGCGTTTTAAAGAAAGATTCAACCCTCACCATCGAAATAAAGGGCCATACCGATTCCGTTGGTGCCGATGATTACAATCTGGCCTTGTCAAAATCACGGGCAAAGGCCGTTGCTGATTATTTAACGGTATTGGGCCTTCCAAAAAAACGTATTTTATGGGAGGGCCATGGCGGTTCCCAACCTATTACCAGCAATGCCTCCGAAGACGGTAGAAAACAGAATAGAAGGGTTGAATTCGTGATTTCAAAAACCATAACAAAGTCCAACTAGTAAGCAATGCGATCAAAGTCGTTAATAATCCGAATACGCCGTTGGATACAGGAAGTATTGGTCAATGTGTGATACATTGTTTTGGTATTTGGGCATTGATGAGAGTGCCTTCCATTCGGGGGCATCCCCGAATGCCTTCCAATGTGCATCCCTACTTTTCTTGTTGGCGAAAGTGGTCATGTACATTAAATTGGGCATTTTGTCCCCAGCAATGACTTCGGCATAAAAAACGGCATTGAATCCCAAGGCATCAAAAAGTGCGACTTCGCCCCCGGCATTGAACATGTCCACTTTATTATTGAATATGGCTTCAGTGGGAGACTCATAACTTCTCAATTCATAGATGCGTTCTTCTCTCGGACCTGTCACTTTGCAAGGGTGCAGTTTCGGCATATCCTCAAAGGCCGTCATAAATACCGTATTCAAACGTTGATAAGGAGGTTGGTCATACGACGCTTGTATATAGTCTTTACCCGCCTGGTTATAAGTTTTATCATTTGCCAACCTAATATCAATACTTTGAAATTCATCAAGCGTGGAAAAGGGAATCAAAACAAAAATCATATTGGATAGCCTATACGCATCAGGATGTATTTTAAATACGCCCACATGATCAATTCCTATTCGCTTAAGGGCTGGTAAATAAGCGTCTTTTAGGTACGAATCCATAAGGGCCTCTTGGCTTGCATTTGCCAGGGTGTACGTTTTCAATTGATAATACTCCCGTGGTTGATTTTGCGCTTGGATCACTGTAAGGGCGCCAATTAGGAATAAGATAAAAGAGAGTGTCTTGAAGAAAGGACGTTTTTTCATTTTTAGGGTAATAGGTTGCTCCTTCAAACTTACTCAAGTTTAACAATAATTCCTATTCTCCATCAAAAGGGATACTTCGTTTTTCCTGACGATGGTGCAAAACCACTACTTGTAAATATGTACTTTAGCTTTTTAGGAATTAAGTATGTCCAATCCCAATCGGTTTTCAATCATCAACCCTTCCAGAAGTCCCTTTTTTTATGGCTATGTCATTCTAATTGTAGGTTCTTTGGGCATTTATTTCAGCATTCCGGGTCAAACTATTGGTGTGTCCCTGTTTACAGATCCCGTAAAGGATGCCTTGGGACTTTCCAGGAATCAATTCAGTAACGCCTATATGATTGGGACGATAATCAGTTCCTTGTTCATCGGCAGGGCTGGCATTTGGTTTGATAAATACGGTGCGCGTTATACGGCTTTCTTTGCAGCCCTCACCTTGGCCATGGCCTTATTTCTTAGTGCATGGTCTTTGGAAATGAGCCACTTTGTGAAAAACATGTTGCGTTTGGATTCTTGGATGGTTCCCTTCACTATAATAACACTGCTTTTCTTTTTGATCCGTTTTTCCGGCCAAGGGGTTTTGACAATGGCCTCGAGGAATATGATCATGATCTGGTTCGATAGAAATAGGGGCAAGGTGAATGCTGTTAGTAGTATTGCCATTTCCTTTGGTTTTTCATCATCACCCCTATGGATCAACTTTTTGATCGAAGAGTATCGGTGGGAAGGGGCGTGGCGCTTATTGGCCCTTGGGCTTTTGGTATTTAGCGTACTTATCTTCCAGTTTTATAAGAACAGGCCTGAAGATCATGGTCTAGTGCCCGATGGTGCCGATGACACGATGAAAATAAAGAAGGATGTTGGGGTCGCAAAAAAACAGTACACCTTAAAAGAAGCAAAAGGTACACGTGCTTTTTGGATGTATGCATTAATACTGGCCTTCAATAGTTTCTTTATTACGGGGCTTACATTTCATGTGGTCTCTATTTTTGCAAGCGAAGGGTATCCCAAGTCAGACGCCATTGCCATTTTTTTACCAGGTTCGGTAGTGGCAGTTACCATTTCGACCATTTTTAATTATCTGAGCGATTATCTTTCACTAAAATTGTATTTGTATCTGATGATTTTTGGTGGGATGTTGGCATCCATTGGTTTTCTGATGCTGTCCTATCCTTTTGGCATTCCCTTATTAGTTGCCGGTTTCGGGATCATGGGCGGTTTTTTTGCGGTACTGAATGCCATCGCCTGGCCCCGATTCTATGGGCGTAACCATCTAGGATCTATAACAGGGAAGGTCATGGGCTTGATTGTGTTGGCCAGTGCCTTGGCGCCTTCAGTCTTCAGTTTATGCTACACTGCGTTTGATTCGTACAGGGTGGTGGGCTATATAGGGGTCGCATACTTGACTTTTATCCTGATGGGCTCATTGAAAGCGCTCATTCCCAAATAGTTTTCTATCATGGTTGGCGCTGATTTCTTGATTATAACAAGCATAATTTATTTATTTATAGCACTTTAGAGTGTTAAAATAACGCTGTTAAAAATAATGGCACTATATTTGCCCTACGATAAGTAATTAATTTTAAATTTTAACAATGAATAAAGGAACAGTAAAGTTCTTCAATAATGCCAAAGGATTTGGTTTTATAACTGAAGAAGGCGTTGACAAAGATCATTTTGTACACGTATCTGGATTAGTAGACGAAATTCGTGAAGGCGATGAAGTTGAATTTGATCTACAAGAAGGTAATAAAGGATTAAATGCGGTAAACGTAAAAGTTATTTAATAGATACTTTTTAATTTTTTAAGACAGAGGCCCTGACAAAAATGTCAGGGCTTTTTTTGTGGTCTTTTATCTAATTATTCTCTAAATTGCCCTACTCCAAATTTGTGGGTATGTTTTTACCTATTTACAATGTATCGCTTATAATCAATTAAAAAATTCATGCTTATGAAAGTATCTATTTTAGCCGTATTTATGATAAGTCTAAGCCTAAATTGGACTTTTGGCCAAGATCGGGTTACGGGAGCTACTTATGCAACACGTTCTGAAGTGCTGGCGCAAAATGGTATGGTGGCCACAAGTCACCCTTTAGCCACCCAAATAGGTCTAGATATTCTGAAAAACGGAGGAAATGCGATCGATGCTGCAATAGCCGCAAATGCGGCCCTAGGATTAATGGAGCCAACGGGCAGTGGTATCGGGGGAGACCTATTCGCTATAGTTTGGGATGCCAAGACCAAAAAATTGTACGGACTCAATGCTAGTGGCAGGTCGCCTAAAACACTTACCCTCGAGTATTTCAAGAAACAGGGGATGGAAAAAATACCTTCCCATGGGCCACTTCCTGTTAGTGTACCTGGGGCAGTCGATGGATGGTTTGAATTACACAAGAAATTTGGTTCAAAACAAATGGATGAAATATTGGCACCCGCTATTTCCTATGCCGAAAATGGATTTCCATTGACTGAACTGATCGCATGGTATATGCAAAGCGTTACAAGTTTCCAGGCGAGGGGCTTTACGAATATTAAGGAGACCTATGTAGATCAGAATGATGGTAAATTGCCTAGCGAAGGGGAAATATATAAAAATCCGTATTTGGCAAATACGTATCGAAAAATTGCCAAAGGAGGGCGTGATGCTTTTTATACAGGGGAGGTCGCCAAGACAATTGCTGCTTTTATCCAGGAAAAAGGAGGGTTTTTATCTGAAAAAGACTTGGCAGACCATAAATCGGAATGGGTAGAACCCGTTTCTATCAATTATCGGGGATATGATGTTTGGGAGCTACCTCCAAACGGTCAAGGAATAGCTGCCCTTCAAATGCTTCAAATTTTAGAAGGTTTTGACTTTTCAAAAATCGAATTTGGTAGTGCAGAGCACCTGCACCTGTTTACTGAAGCGAAAAAATTAGCTTTTGAGGATAGGGCCCGGTATTATGCTGATATGGATTTTGCCAAGGTTCCTGTCAAAGAATTATTGGCAGATGAATATGCCGACGAAAGAAGAAGGCTTATAGGCGATAACGCTTCTTCCTATGTAGCTGGCGAGATCAGCGCAGGTGAAACAATTTATTTGACTGTGGCCGACAAAGAAGGAAATATGATCTCGTTGATACAGAGCAATTATCGCGGAATGGGCTCTGGAATGGTACCGCCAAAATTGGGTTTTATGCTTCAAGATCGGGGGGAGCTCTTTAGTTTAAAAAGTGGTCAGGCCAATACCTATGAGCCTGGCAAGCGACCTTTTCATACCATCATTCCTGCTTTTATAACAAAGGATGGTGCGCCTTTTGTAAGTTTTGGGGTCATGGGAGGTGATTTTCAACCACAGGGGCATACCCAAATAGTAATGAATTTGGTAGATTTCGGAATGAATCTGCAAGAGGCTGGCGATGCCCCACGCTGGGACCACGTTGGTACTTCAACCCCAACAGGTTTTCCTAAAGAGGGTACGGGCGAAATTAGACTGGAATCAGGAATTCCATATGAAACCGTCAGAGGACTTATGGATAGGAAACATAAGGTTAGCTTTGGCCGCGGTATATACGGGGGTTACCAAGCCATACTGTGGGATAAGGAAAACAAGGTCTATCATGGTGCTTCTGAAAGTCGTAAAGACGGACAAGCCGCAGGGTATTGATACTTTAAATGATAATGGGTAATAAAAGGGTTGTTATACTGTTTTTTTGGTTATTACTGGGTTGTAAAACAACCCATTGGGTGAATCTGCCCCATGAATCTGGGAATCTTGTGATTACAAGGGCAACAGGGCATACCTTCATTCATACCTCCTATTTGAATACTGAAAAGTATGGTAAGGTACCCTGCAATGGCATGATCGTTATGGATCATAACGAAGCAATAATATTTGATACCCCTACAGATCGTGTGGCATCGGCCGAATTGATTGATTGGATCCAAAATCAGAACGGGTTCAAGATCAAGGCGGTCATAGCAACCCATTTTCATGAGGATTGTTTGGGCGGATTGGACACTTTTCATACCCATCATATTCCTTCATACGCCTTGAACCGCACCATTGATTTGGCAAAAAAGGAAGCTATCGCCCTACCGCAAAATGGATTCGAATCCCGATTGGAACTTAAGGTTGGCCGTAAAAAGGTCATTGGTGCATTTTGGGGTCCTGGGCATACCGAGGATAACATCATTGGGTATTTTCCCAGTGAAAAGGTGATGTTTGGAGGGTGTTTGATAAAGACCCAGGGTGCCGGCAAGGGTAATCTTAACGATGCCAATGTAAGTGAATGGTCGAATACCGTTTTAAAATTGAAGGATGAATATCAGCAAACCGAGATTGTGATTCCAGGGCATGGGAAGACCGGAGGAATTGAATTGTTCGATTATACGATGGCATTGTTCAAGGAATAAGGATATTATGGTGACTCCTAGAATCACGGTTTTAAAAGAAAAAAAGTTGGTGGGCAAATGCATGGGAATGTCACTTTTGAATGATAAAACTGGGGAATTATGGAATGGCTTCATACCTTTGGTCAATAGGATATCCAATAGGAGCAATGAAGATAAAATAGCCTTACAGCGATATCCGAACACCTATTTTGACAGCTTCAATCCCAATCTTGAATTCGTGAAATGGGCAGCAGTGGAAGTGACTGATTTTAAAGGGATGCCTGAAGATTTCGAAACCTTTGTTTTGGCTGGAGGACTATATGCCGTCTTTGATTATAAAGGTTCCAGTGCGGACAAACGTATTTTTGAATACATATATACAAGTTGGTTGCCCATTTCGGGGTACCGTTTGGATGAAAGGCCCCATTTTGAGGTCTTGGGCAAAAAATACAAGAACAATGACCCGGATTCCGAAGAAGAAATATGGATTCCGATACAACCCATATAAACCCAACCAAAAACAGGAAATATGATATTGAAATTTAGTGTTGCCAATCTTTTGAACATTTTTGTAGTTTGGTTTCTGGTCCTCCAGAACCTAAAATCCCAAGGTTTTGAAGGCTACTATCAATATCCTGATGTACATGGCAATACCGTCGTCTTTTCAGCCGAGGGGGATATTTATACGGTTCCCTTGACCGGGGGGTTGGCCCGTAAGTTGACTACCCATGCGGAGGAAGAACAATATCCTGCACTATCGCCCGATGGAAATACCATCGCATTTTCCGCAAGTTACGAAGGGCCTACCGAGATTTATACCATGCCGATAACCGGAGGACTCCCGGTTCGCTGGACCTATGAGAGTGACTTGTCCATAACCAATGGGTGGACGCCTGATGGAAAAGTTGTTTATGACACCAGGGCCTATGCCACCTTACCGGACCGTCAGTTGGTGACCATAGATATGAAGTCCAAATCCAAAGAACGAATTCCCTTGAGTCAGGCAAGTGAAGCCTCATTTGATGCCGCTGGTACTACTGTATTTTTTGTAAGACCTTCCTATCACGGCAATGTGACCAAACGTTATAAAGGGGGTACGGCCCGACAAATTTGGAAATTTACCTCAGGAGCTGATGAAGCCATTCAACTTACCAAAGGGTACGCTGGGGAAAGCCACCACCCCATGTGGTATAATGGACGGGTATATTTTATCACCGATCGCGACGGGATAATGAATATTTGGTCTATTGATGAAAATGGGAATGACCTAAAACAACATACCGATCATACCGGTTTCGACGTGCGCTATGCCAATCTTCACAAGGGGAATATCGTGTATCAGTTGGGCGCTGATATATGGCACTTGAACATTAATGACGGTACGAAGAAAAAAATAGAGATACGCCTTGCATCCGACTTGGATCAATTGAGGGAAAAATGGGTGGATAATCCATCGGAATATATTACAGCCATCAACCCCGACAATAAAGGGGAACGCGTGGTAATCACTGCAAGGGGTAGGGTATTCGTGGTCCCCGTGAAATCTGGTCGACAGGTCGCATTCACAGATCAGAAGGATGTTAGGTTCAGGGATGCCGTTTTTTCCCCTGACGGGAAACAGCTATATACCCTTTCCGATGAAAGTGGTGAATTTGAGTTCGTAAGTATGCCGAGTAACGGCGTGGGATCCCCTTCTGCGATAACCCATGACGGGGAAGTGTTGCGGTACGAGGGAAAACCCTCTCCAGACGGTAAATGGTTGGCCTATGATGATTTAAAAGGCCATATGTACCTGGTTGATATCGCATCGGGGGCAAGTAAAATAATATCGACCAACGAGGAAGGAATCAATGCGTTTTCATGGTCTCCTGACAGTAAATGGATCGCATTTGTACAGGTGGCCGATAATACCATGGCACAGCTTTATTTATTTGGTTTGGCCTCAGGAACCTCCTTTCCGATAACCACAGATAGGGCCAATAGTAACTATCCGGCTTGGAGCCCAGATGGCAAGTTCATTTATTTTCTGTCGGATAGAAGTTTCACAACCCTTGTAGGAAGCCCTTGGGGACCAAGGCAACCGGAACCCTATTTTGATTCCAGTGAGAAATTATACCATATTGCGTTACAAAAAGGAACCAGATCTCCATTTAAACCAGATGATGAGTTGGTTCCCAGTACCGAGGAAGATGATAAAAAGGAAGATGATGCAAAGGAAAAAGGGGACGATAAAGTCATTGTACAAGTCGATAAGGAGGGCATCATCGAACGGATCCAGGAAGTGCCGTTAAAACCAGGCAACTATCGTGGATTGGAAGTGACTAAAAAGGCCATCTATGTCATGACCCGCGAAACCGGGGTAGAAGCCAAGACACATTTAGGGGTCCTGAAAATTGGCAATGAGGATGAAAAGCTAAAAACAATGGTCGAAGATGTCCGTAGTTTCAGTTTAACAGGGGATGCCAAGAAAGTATTGGTCCGGCAAAAGAATGATTTTTATATGGTTGATGCCGGTGCCGATAAGGTCAGTGATCTCAATAAGCACAAAATAGATTTAAGCGGGTGGAAGTTTAGACTTACACCCCAAGAAGATTGGAAACAGATCTTTACCGATGCCTGGCGCATGGAACGCGATTATTTTTATGACAAGAATATGCATGGGGTACATTGGAAGGCCATGCACGACAAGTATTTCGCGTTGATCGATCGCATCACCACTAGGAGTGAACTATCCGATTTAATCGGTCGATTTGTGGGCGAGTTGGCTGCTTTACATACCAGTGTACGGGGTGGTGACCTGCGGAAGGATGAACAAAGCATTCCTGTTGCCGATTTAGGGGCCAGAATGGTAAGGGATGAGGCCCAAGGGGGCTTTCGCATCGATTATATCTACAAAGCCGATCCCGATTACCCCGATGAGAAATCGCCTTTGGATAATCCTTATTTGGATGTTAGGCAGGGTGACATCATTACCAGCGTAAATGGCAGACCGGCTTTATCCGCGTTGGATGTGGGAGAATTGATCCGAAATCAAGAAGGTAAGCAGGTTAGGTTACAGCTAAAACGGGGAACCCTGTTAAAGAATATCATTGTTGAACCCATAGGGAGCACCTACAGTTTGCGTTATCGCGATTGGGAATATTCACGTCGAAGGACCGTTGAAGAAACAACCGAAAATAAGGTAGGATACGTGCATTTACAAGCTATGGGGAGTAGGGACCTGAATCAATGGTATAAGGAGTTTTATCCTGTCTTTGACCGGCCAGGATTGATTATCGATGTTCGGCATAATAGGGGGGGAAGTATTGAAAGTTTTATTCTGGAGAAATTACTGCGTAAGGCTTGGATGTATTGGAAATCAAGGTCAGGTAAGCCCTTCTGGAACATGCAATATGCCTTTAGGGGGCATATCGTTATTCTTGTTGACGGCAATACGGCCTCTGATGGGGAAGCATTTGCCGATGGCTTTAAAAAGCTGAATTTAGGTACGGCCATAGGTACACGAACCTGGGGAGGGGAAATATGGTTGAGCGGGGCGAACACATTAAGTGATGGCGGTCTCGCCAGGGCCCCTATGATGGGGGTATACGGCCCTGATGGTAAATGGCTTATCGAGGGGCATGGTTTTGAACCCGATATCGTGGTTGATAATTTACCACATGCTACGTTTAAGGGGAAAGACGCGCAGTTGGATACTGCGATTGCACATTTGCAAAAATTGATTGCAAAAGATCCAAGGGAAGTGCCACAACCACCGGCATATCCCGACAAATCATTTAATAATAAAAATTAAAAAATACAACCAATGGATGTAAATATAGCAGTATTGATAGATGGTGACAATATCCCATCGGCCTATATAAAGGAAATGATGGAGGAAATTGCCAAATACGGTAATCCGACCATAAAGCGTATTTATGGCGATTGGACCAACCCACGTTTGGGTAAATGGAAGAATGTACTCTTGGAAAATGCCATTACGCCCATACAGCAATATGGGTATACCTCGGGCAAGAACGCTACGGATTCGGCCATGATCATCGATGCCATGGATATTTTGTACTCCGGCAAGGTGAATGGGTTTTGTATCGTAAGCAGTGATAGCGATTTTACGCGCTTGGCGACACGACTTCGTGAAGCCGGTATGCAAGTGATTGGTATGGGGGAAAAGAAAACCCCAAAGCCCTTTATCGTGGCATGCGACCGATTTATCTATATTGAGATTTTAAAGGACCAGACCGAGGAAACGCCGGGATCCACGCCAAGTAAGGATGCACCGAAAAGTAATATAGACAAGGTTACCCCAAAGGATGTTCGACTAATTGCTTCCACTATTGAGGATGTGGCCGATGATGATGGCTGGGCGTTTTTGGGTGATGTAGGTAGCCTGCTTCAAAAAAGGCATCCCAATTTTGATTCCCGTAATTATGGCTTTCAAAAATTAACACCTTTAATCGGGTCGATTCCCAATTTTGAATTGGACCGAAGGGAAGATTCCCGAGGGCGCAATAAGTTGATCTATGTCAGGGTGAAAGTGCAAAAACCATCAAAACCAAGAAATAAATAAGGGTTGATGAAATTCATGCCTGATATGGATATGTCCATAGGCGTTATTTGTTAAATTTACAGCGATGTTCAAAAAGTATAACCTAACTAATGATAAAATGAATGCAGTTTTCAAAAAATTACAATGTGCAATGATCGCCTTAGTAGTATTCAGCGTGTCAAATACATGGGCCAATGGGACTATTGAAACATTAAAGACGGATGTTACGGTAGTCAACGAAGCATTAATCGGCGCCTATGTCTATACCGTTGAAAACGTACCCATTGAATATAGTACAGGGGTCATTCTAATTGACAAACCTAGCGATACGTATACGGTAATAGTAAAATTGACCAATGGGGAATTAGCAGGTGAGGATGTTGAGGTGGTCGGGAATTCCATTAAATTCAATGTTTTTATTGAAGGGCAAACCATTGCGGTTGAGTTGACAGTGGATGGAGATGTAATTTCAGGCAAAAGTACGTCCTATGATGGTACCTTTTTCATTGAAGGTAAGCGACAGGTGGAGAAATTTTAAGTAGTGCCCATTCAAGCAGATGAATCCGGGGGTGTCTTTGGGCAGCCTCGGATTTTTCATATCGTTTGGGCACTGTATGAGTGACCTATCAAGAAAATTCCTATTTTTAAAATCCATTGTGGGCAAATAGTTTCCCGTGGCTAAATTGAACAAAAAATGAAAAAGTTTTATTTGATACTACTATTGCTGAGTATTGGCTGTGGCCAAAAAAAGGAGAACGTTGATTTAATCGTAATCAATTCGAATACGTATACCGTAGATGGGGATTTCTCCACAATCGAAGCCTTTGCGATTCATGGGGGTAAGTTTGTTGCCACTGGGACTACGGATGAAATTCAGCAAAAATATGCATCGGATACTGTTTTAAACGCAGAGGGTAAGACCATCACCCCCGGGCTTATAGATGCCCATTGCCATTTTTACGGATTGGGCCAAAACCAACAAGTAGTTGATTTAGTGGGCACGAAGGGTTATGATGAAATCCTGTTAAAAGTCAAGGAGTTCCAAGAGCAAAATCCAAAGGACTTTATCCTAGGGAGGGGTTGGGATCAAAACGATTGGGAGGTGAAAGAATTTCCAACCAAGGAAGCATTGGACGCCTTATTCCCGGATACTCCGGTAGCTTTAATCCGAATCGATGGGCACGCACTCTTGGTCAACCAAAAAGCATTGGATAGGGCTGGTATTGATATGGATACCAAGGTCGATGGTGGTGAAATCGTAAAGAAAGATGGAAAATTGACCGGTATATTGATCGATAACCCCATGGGTATGGTCTATGCAGTAATTCCTTCCATGGATAGGACAGCACAAATCCAAGCATTGAAAGATGCTGAAAAGATCTGTTTGGAATATGGATTGACCACCGTGAATGATGCAGGCTTGGGCCGATCGACCATTGAACTGATCGATAGTCTTCAGCAAACTGGGGATTTATCCATTCGGGTGTATGCCATGGTCAGCGCAACCCAAAGTGAATTGGATTATTATTTATCAAAAGACCCCTATAAGACCGAACGCTTGAATGTGTGTTCCATTAAAGTCTATGGTGATGGGGCTTTAGGCTCCCGAGGGGCTGCCATGCGTGAACCCTATTCGGATAAGCCCGGCCATTATGGGGCTATGGTTACGCCGGTAACCGATCTTGAAGCCTTGGCTGATCGTATTGCAGCAACCGAATTTCAAATGAATACCCACGCCATTGGCGATTCTGCCAATGTAGTGATTTTACGAGCGTATAAAAAAGCCTTGCAGGGCAAGAAGGATAGGCGTTGGAAGGTGGAACACGCCCAGATTATCTCTCCAGATGATTTTGATTATTTCAAAGATGGGATAATTCCTTCGGTGCAACCTACCCATGCTACGAGCGATATGTATTGGGCTGGGGACAGAATCGGGAAGGAACGCGAAAAAGGGGCTTATGCTTATAAAACGTTATTGCAGAAAGCAGGAACGATTGCCTTGGGAACCGATTTTCCAGTAGAGCAGGTGAGTCCGTTCCTGACTTTTTATGCAGCAGTTGGCCGAAAGGATCTTAATGATTATCCTGAAGGTGGTTATCAGATGAAAGATGCATTGACACGGGAAGAGACCTTGAAAGGCATGACCATATGGGCCGCCTATTCCAATTTTGAGGAAGATGAAAAAGGGAGTATCGAAGTAGGTAAAGTCGCCGATTTTACCGTGTATAGTGACAATCTGATGGAAATTCCAATTACCAAAGTCCCTGATATTAAGGTTGAACAGACGTACATCAATGGAAATCGGGTCTATTGAGCATAAAAAAACCGAAGCGCAACGCTTCGGTTTTTTTATGGTTTCAGTCACTACTAGTGATGCCTTTACATCATAATGGGCAAAGTAACCCTGACCGTGCCCCAGCCCATCACCAAATTGGCACCACCTTCAACCTCTTCAAAGGTCATTGAGAAGGCGTCCAAGGACTCGCTGTCAGAACTAGTGGTTGCCTGTACACTGGCAACATCGCCATTCTTATCATAAGAATAAGCACCCCATTGATTTAGATTGCTGTTAAGGATAACGGTCCATTCCCCTTCACCTGGGATTGTGAACAACGAATAGGTACCTGCTTTGACATCGGTGCCACCAACATTGGCGTCTTTGTAAAAAATGATTTCAGCAGCTTCATTGGCACCCGTTCTCCATACCTCACCGGCAGGGGCCAGTTCCGAAACAGCACGACCTTTTAACTGGGGTCGACTGTAAGTAACCCGAACGGCTTTGTCGGCAACTTTATAACTTGAAGGAAAAGCAGTCAAGTCCATTGGGCTTTTGTCCAAACCGCTGAACTTTTGGGCAGAAACATGGTTGGTGCATACCAAGGCAAGCATTAAAAGGGTAAATGTGGCTAATTTTTTCATAATAGTGTTTGTTTTTTTAGTTTTCAAATCTAATTAGTAATCCATGTATAGGAACATAAAAAGTCGTTAAAATTATCCCAACTTACAGAATGACCGGTAATTTACAAATATCATTGAATTAAGTTATGATATGTAGTTAATAAGGTATATATGATTATAAAATAATACTAATATTGTTATATAAGTTTTTTATTTAATAGGTTTAAGGCATATTTGCCTCTAAATTGATATAAATATTTTAATATGTGTGGAATTGTTTGTGCATTTGATGTAAAGGAAAGTACGGAGGTCTTACGGCCGCAATTGTTGGAAATGTCAAAGAAAGTTAGGCATAG